>CAYGKF010000006.1:0-18966 GCA_964350615.1 uncultured Candidatus Saccharibacteria bacterium | reverse complement strand
CATATCTAGGTTTAGGCATGAGGATACCGAATGAGGTGGCAAGTTGTTGTATTTGTGAGTAAAGATATCGGGGTCTTTACCAAACATGGTTTTTCGATTATACAGTATATATTAAAAAAAATGCCAACTTTATTAAAATGGAATGAGTCAAACAAGATTAATGGTGATCATATTTCACTAGAAGTAAAACAGGTATATGGATGGATAATAACCAAAGACCATCATTTAGTGTTAGTCTCAAAAGATAATGTTAAATGGCAATTTCCTGGAGGGAAACCAAATTTAGAAGAGAACTTTGTAGATACTTTAACACGTGAAGTTCTCGAAGAAACCTCTCTAGACATTTCTGAAATGGATAAAAGTTTTTTTGGATATTATGAAATAATTTCTGAAGATGAACCCCCTTTTCTACAAGTTAGATATATAGTTATATGTGATAAAAATTCCAAAGAATTAAAATTGGGTGTGAAAAATGAAGATAAAGATCAGGTAAACGAAGATATTGTTAAATATGTAGCTTCTTATAATATAAAAGAGGCTACAGAATTAATTCCTTGGTTAGGAGGAACTGAAGAGTATAAGACTTTTATGAAAATCTTTAAAAATATCAAAAGATAAGTACTCTAGGTTATACACATCACAAAACAAAAGAGCAGAAATATTAAATACTTTGGTGGATGAATATGGAGTACCTACCTTAAATATCAGATTCAATATTTTTTGCCAATCTAATTCAACAGAAAGGATTGAAATTGAGTTTTTATTCAACACATGTAAACTAGTTCTCCTACTAAATGAAAAGAATGAAAAACTAATTTAATAATTTGGAAAATAACAATATACCAGTATTAGAATTAATTGTATGTAACATAGGAAAATTATAGACCTTATAGTCATAATCTCTAAAGATTTTAGTAGATTTCGCCTGGGTTAGGAAAATTACTTCGTAATCTTTTTCTAGATATTTAGACAAAGTCAGTGCTAATTTAAAATGACCAAATCCTATCCCATTTTGTAGCATAAACAGTATTTTTTTTCTCCTCATATTATTTTATAGTGATTTAAATACATTATTAATAATTTCCGCTAAGTCTGTATTCTGATTTTGATTAGTTCTATTTGTAAAATAAGTCAAATATTCAATATTGCCATCACCACCCTTGATTGGAGAGGATATTACATCCCTTAAAAAAAATCCTAACTTGTTTATTTTTGAGATTGTTTTTGATATTACTTTTTTATGTATTTTTTTATCTAAAATAACTCCCTTATATTTACTTGCAATTTCCTTCCCACATTCAAACTGTGGTTTAATTAAGCCAATAATTTCTATTTCAATATTACTCTTTGCTATCCTTTCAAAAACTTTGATTATGGAAATAAAAGAAACATCTATTGTTATGTAATCAACATCTGCAAAAAAGGAAAGTTCTAAATCTTTTATGTTAGTATTTTCATATAATTCAACTTTTATATTAGATCTTAGCCCTTTATCCATAACCTCCGTCCCTACATCTATTGCAATCACTTTTCTCGCGCCATGCTGTATAGCACAATCAGTAAATCCACCCGTTGAGGATCCTATATCCATAACAATCTTATTATGTAAATCCACACCAAATTCAGTAAGTGCTTTTTCTAATTTTAATCCACCTCTTGAGACATACTTGAGATAATCATTATTCGTGATTATTATTTTATCTGTAGCTAATATTTGCTTTCCACTTTTATTCACCACTTCTCCATTGCATAATACATAACCACTTTTTATTAATTCTTGTGCCTTTGTCCTACTTTTAACTAAACCTCTTTTTACTAATTCAAAATCTAATCTGTTCTTGGTAGACAAATCCATAATTATATTTATTAAAATCTTATTATTTTTTTGACAGTTTGCATATCTTTTACATCCTTTTTTAATGATTCTTCCAAACATCCCTTATCCAATTTCCCTGCAATAGGTTCATGTAAATATGTTCTCTGTTTTTCTGGAGACACCTGTTCTATTGTGGGATTAATTTCCCACAAGAGCCTAAACAATATTGACATGCACTTAATGGATTAATATCAAATAGATATTTTTCTAACTTATCTCTAAAATTATTTCCCTCAACTATCTTCAATCCATTTTTTACCATGATCTCACTATTTATATTCTTTGAAATAGCCATCGCTTCAGGACATTTGAATAAATAATTCTCATAAACATTAAAACACTGCCATTCATGGGCTATAATACATGTTTTGTAAATTTTATCTATTGTTTCTTTATCTTCAAATTTATTAAAAGCACATGGCTCCCTAAAATATTCATACATATATATATAAATATCTAAATCCTTATTTATTTTTTTTGCCCTCTTGCACCATTTATATATTTCTTCTGTTTTATCCCTGGGATAATTGTAATGAGATATTTCGATCACATTAATGTTATTAATTATTTCATCAGATATATTATTTAACATCGTCCCATTAGTTGGAATTGAGATTTTGTCAGAGATACCTATTTCCTTGACCCTTTGTACAACAATATCAAGAGACCTATTCAATGTTGGCTCACCTCCTAGCAACCTAATCACTTCACAATGCAAATATTTTCCCAATATTTTTAGCGTTCTAGATATTCCATCGATATCAATAAAAGAAACCTCTTCGAGGGGAGATAGATGAGAACATGACTTGCATGATCGATTACAATGGTTAGAAACATGTATTTCTAGACTTTTTACTTCAATTTTACTCTTACTACCTTTTTTCAATTCCATATCATTGGGTAGATGTTATCAAGAAAGGTAACACTTTTAGGAAATCTATTATTTTATCGTTTTTTAATTGCTTTGTATTTATCCCATACATATTTAACATTATAGGATTATACCAAGAATGAGACTTTTTATCTTCCTTCTTATACTGTCTTTTTTGTCTCATTTCCTATCCCAAACATATATCTCCCACCAAGTATTTTCTTAATTTCCCCAAACTGAAATATTATTATAATAACAAGCTCTGTTATTGTTTATTCCCGTTAACTATTCCCAATGGCACCCAAAACGATAACTAAATACATTTAAATTCTTTATTCTATTGTATAATTAACAATATTAAATATATAAATACAGACTATGAGAGAATATTTAATTAGAAAAAAATTATGGATTACAACAAGATAAATAAACAAAACATTGAAAAATGGGAAAATGCTTTAGAATATATAACAAGGAAATTAAAAGAGAACAATATACCATACTACCTCTCTGCATCTGGCTTACACTACATACAAGGTTCTAAGATATATCCTTATGATATAGATGTGTTTACCTCTAAAGAGAACGTAAAAAAAGCATATGAGATATTAAAGGGATACAAAACTTCTAACCTACATTATTGTGAAGAAGAGAAAGGAAAGTTATTAGAATTCCAAGGCATATATAATGATATACCTTTTGAGGTATGTGAGTGGGAAAGAGAGCCAAAAGAAATAAAATTTGTAGAATTTAAGAATATAATAATAGACATATTAAAGTAGTCTCTTAATTAATTCCAACAAATATTTCATATTTGAATAGTGATGGTTGTCATTCTCTTCCCCTATACATTCATACTTATATACACATACACTATCTCCGGATACATCTATAAGGGTATTTAAATTAGCAAAAGGATCTAACTCCTTCTGATATATATCTATTCTGTAATCTACTTTATCCCTTAAGTCTTTAAAATCAACTCCCATACTTAATCCTAACTCTCTAGGAACACCTATCATTAATACACCTAATGGTTTCCTCCTTATCTTATCTATAGCGTTGAAAAAAACAATTGTACCTATAGATTTTGCAAAAACTAGATATTCTTCATCACTATAATTAATCTTTTCTACTAGTTTTTTAGTTTCAAGATTTAAATCTATTTCTTTTCTATCTAAATTCCAATGAGTATAGTATATTATTTCAGTATTTAGAAATTCTTTCTCAAATTCCTTATTTACTTCTTCTATCCACTCTTTATTCCAAATACTTTTTCCTGAGAGAAGGAATATTTTCATATTTAATTATATAGGATGCTGTTACAGACTTCTATGTTCTGTATGGGTTGCATACATATGCACATTGCTTTTCCTTGTTAATATATTGCATAATACCTGTAATATGGAGATTCCAGAAAAAAAACAAATACAAAATGATTTTGAATTACTAATCAAAGAATTAGAGAGAATACATCCAAACCCATACACATTTATCAAGCCAAAAGAATTAACAAAACACTTGAATCTATTATTACATTCCTACGAACAACTAACACCTAAAACCCTATATTTTGGTTTAATGAAAATTCTATCTAGGATTAAGGATTCTCACACTAGAGTAAAAAATATAGAAAAAATATTAACATCTCCCTCGTACCCTATCCGAATTAAAATACTTAATCAAAACTTTTATATATCCTCCATACAAAAAGACCTCAAAAATTTAACCGGTTCAAAATTAAAATCCTTAAATGGTATTCCTGTCTCTTATCTTAGAAAAATCTTTTCAGAAATTTTGACACATGAAAATGAAATTGTTTTAAATAATGCTATAGAAAAATGGATACATGAAAAAGATATCCTCGAATACTTAAATATTGTAAAAGACAATCAACATTTACAAATAGAAGTTGAACGTCTAAAGAAAAAAGTCCAACTTGAAATTAATAAAAACGAACTCTATAGTCCTAGAACTGAAAATATAGAAAAATCTGAAACGCTAAAACCTAAAGGCTTATATTGGACTCAAATCTACAAAGACTTGTCCACCTATTATCTACAATACAATGAGTGCGAGGATATAACAAAGAAGGAAATAGAAAATATTATCCAAGAACTCATTCTGTCAGAATCAAAATATATAGTAGTAGATCTTCGAAACAATTTAGGTGGTAGCTCCCTTATTCTAGATCCATTAACAAAATTCCTCTATGATAATCAAGAAAAATACACTCCTATTGTTTTAATCTCTGAAAAAACATATTCCGCAGTAATCATCAACGCATTAAATATCTTAGATTGCAAGAATGCAATTTCCATAGGTAAAACAACATCCGGATCCCCTACCAAATTTGGTCAAACGAAGACAATAATTTTACCTCAAACTGGAATAGAAATTGCTATCTCCGGCAAAAGCTTCCAAGAACCTGGTTATAATTTTGGAGAACCATTAAAACCAACCATAGAAACACAACAAACAATAGATCAATACCTAGAGGCAATTGATGTTGATTGGATAGAATACGTTAAATACTTAGATCAATAATACTACCTTAGAACTTAGTTAAATCAAACCCTTCTTTCATAATTCCGTCAAAAAACTTATCTATATTATATTTATACTAAATTGGTAACTGTATCTTAACAGTTGTACCCTCTCCTAATTTACTTATTATATCTATATCCCCTTCATGTGCCTCTATTATCTTTTTTGCAATTGTTAAACCTATACCTGTACCCTCACTCTTTGTTTTAGAAGACCTAATTTTATAAAACCTCTCAAAAACATTCTTAAGCTTCTCCTTGGCTATCCCTACACCCTCATCCTTTATAGTAATAGATACAAAGTCAGATTTTTGCTCAATATCTATTTTAACAACAGAACCTTTAGGCGAATACCTAATAGCATTATCTAAAACATTGCCAATAGCTTGTTTAATTTTATCTCTATCTGCCTTTACTAAAATCTTTGAGACTTTCGAATCTTTTTTATCTACTCTAATTTTAACACCCTTTTTGTCAACCCTCTGCTTAAACAAATCAACAACATCTTCGATTAAACTGTTTAGATTAACCTCTTCTATATTATATTGAGCATTGCCAGATTCTAGAAGTGCTAGATTCTTTGTCTCATTAGAGAGTTTGATTAATCTCTCTGTTTCTCTTTTTATAAGACCTAATACCCTTTCTTTTTCTTTGTCATTCTTAATCACTCCTTCCTGTAATGCTTGAATATATCCATAGATATTTGTTAAGGGAGTAGCTATCTCGTGAGAAAAATTTGCAACCAAATCCTTTCTTAATATCTCTTGATTTTCTACATTTTCAAAAAGCTTGTTCTCTACTTCTATCAAATCAGATAACTCGTCATTAGTTTTAATATTAATTCTCTCTGAATATTTCCCAGAAGAAAACCTAGAACTAACCTTAATAATTTCTTTAATAGGTTTTAGAAGAATTTTAGTTATGAAAGTTCCAAATAAAAACGAAAAGAGAATACCTACTGCTCCTGTAATAAGAAGGGATTGTTCTATAGACCTTAGGAAACTTTGTCCAGCACTGTCCCTTAAACATTGTGGGATTTCATGTCCGTAATGTTCACAAAACATGGAGAAGTTTTCTCTAATGTAATAGTTACTCAAAATACTTATTAGGGCAACTGTTAAGGCCACCGTAACGAGTAATGCTGCTATTATTTTTATATTAAACTTTATCTTCATCTTTCTCATCCACAAACTTATATCCCAAACCCCTTACTGTTTTAATTATCTCACCTTCCTCATCTAATATTTCTTTTCTTAATCTTGAGATAAGTACATCTATTGCCCTGTCAAAAACTTCTTCCCCAGAATCTACATACAATCTCTCTATTAGCTGTTCTCTTGAAAATACTCTGTTAGGATTCAAGATGAGGATGGAGAGTAATTTAAATTCTTTGTGTGCTAAGTTAATCTCTTTGCTATTTATCTTAACTACCTTTTTATCTAAATCTAAAGAAAACTTTCCATTTTCTAATTCCCTGTATCTGTCGTCTATTCTTCTAAATATGGCATTTACTCTTTCAACTAATTCTCTCGGACTAAAAGGTTTTGTAATGTAATCATCTCCCCCTACTTTAAACCCCTCTATTTTATCTTCCTCTTCCTGTTTTGCAGTTAGAAAGATAATGGGAACGGAAAATTCCTTTCGTATGTTCTTTGCTATTTCAATACCGTCGGAAGATGGAAGCATGATATCTAGGATAACAAGATCTATGGAATCTTTAGCTATATCGTTTAAGACATTCTCACCTGTTGGATTATGTAAACAAGTGTAGCCTTCCTTAGAAAGGTATAGCTTTATTAAGTGCGCTATATCCTTATCGTCTTCAATTATTAAGATTTTTTTAGCATACATCTGCCCCCTTATTTTCATCATCTGGTTTATTTATTGGGGCAGTAGAAGGTTCATATTCAAACTCTATTTTTTCTATCTCATCTAGATTACTGTAGCAATCTCTACCACAATTTTCTATTATATCAACAATCTTTTGCCCACTATCACTATCTGATACATAACCTATCACACCATTCTCACCAATTACAACAAGCGGTATGGCACAGCTCTTTATGCCAATCCTCCCATCTAGTTCCCCTATTATCTCTCTAGCCCGAGGGTCATTCCACACATCATATTTAAACAGCTGCACCTCTTCATTATCCCCTACGTAATCTTCTACAAATGTCTTGGCTCTTCTACTCTGCCTGTCATCTTCTGAGTAGAATATGTATATATTAATTGTCTCTTGACCAAAGGGATTACCCCTGAAACACCAAAATGCTCCAACTCCTATAGAGAGTAAAATTAAGATTCCGATAATTGTCAACCATCTACTACTTTTCATTTTTCTTCTTTTTTGCTAAAAGGTAGATATTAAATAGAACACTTAATGTTGCAACGCCACCTACCAAAAGTAGAGTTCTGTTCTCTTCATCAAGAAGAGAAATCCCTTCTGTTTCCTCAGTACTTTCCTGTGGGTTAGGATCTGGCATATCAACCGGCCAATCTATGTCATCTATACCATATCTATAAGCTCTGAAGACAGCATTCTCTACTTGGTTGGGACTGTAAAAAGGATTGTGGTATTCCCATACGATTTCATTATCAAATAGTTGATCCCTCATATGATCAGGATTATCATCATCGTACTCTATCCTCTCACCTCTTGTTACTTCAAAGATTCTACCTGGTACTCCTTCACAAATAAGGGTGTTACCATTTGGTAATCTTTGAGCACCACTAATGACTGATGAGAAGAATCTGAAGTTTCTAAGACCATCTCCTCTGTACTCCCACTCTATCTCATTTGTATTAGGATTTACCTCTAAAATTCTAGATGCTGGAATACCTGATCTTGTTGTATCTGGTTTATGCATACCGTTATCAAAGAGAAGAATATTTCCACTGTCAAGTAATGTAGGATCATGTGGTACTTTTATTTCACCAGGTCCCCATTCCCATAATACTTCTTTTGTAGAATAGTCAATGATTAAAACCAAATCTAACTGTCTGGACATTATCATAACTGCAGGTTGTCCATTGTAAGAATTTCCCTCAGGTAGATAAACTACAGAATTAATGTGTGTCCATGAATGTCTGTTAAGTAAAGGCGCTAATGGATAATCCTCTATGACTAGCTCATCCTCAACACGCCACTCCCAAACTATTTCCTTAGTTTCATAATCTATCTCATATATTACATCTGCCCATATTTTCTCTTCTCCAGTATCTGGATCCACAAACTCCATTCCCTCTATCCCCCCTTGGACTCTAGCCATATTCTCTTCTCTCATAGGGGTCCATGCTATAACAAGGATATTCCCGCTAGGAAGCTTGTCAAAATCATGATGCATATACTTACTTATTTCAGTATCCGTATACTCCCAAATAACATTTCCATCCCAATCAATTTCTTGGATGGTTCCACCACCTCCTCCTCCTGGAGTAGGTTGTAATTCCCTAGTGTTTCCACCATACAAAAGATTTCCATTAGGTAGCAAGAAACCGTATAGTCCTGGAGCATGTTCTACCGTCCATGTATGTACTACATTGCCTTGCATGTCTATAAGGTAAACTTCATTTGTTTCATCAGGGCCAGTAGATCCTCCAAGTGGTGTATACAAGGTAAAACCATCATATGTCCGCTGTTGTCTGTTAATAGTTACACCATGTGGAAACTCTGTAGGATATGCTAAGACCCCCAATGGTACAAGCAAAAGTAAGGGGAGGAGTATTAACAAATATTTAGAAAGCTTTTTCATATAGATATATTATACTTACAATTTATTATTATCTAAAGTGTAAATACAAAATGTTTCCATTTTATTACAAGAATTATAGTGAAGATAACAAAAGAAGTGCTTTTTAAATACAAGGGATATTAAAATATAAGGACTACTCCAAACAACAATCTATCTTCTCTTTCACAAACTTACCCAAATCTCCCCAGAAATCTTTCTTCTTGGCCTCTTTCTTTTTTTCCCCTTCCTGTTTTCCCTGTTCTTTATTCTCTGACATACACTCTTAAACTAAAATTACTTCTTCTTTTTAGACTTGGTTTTACTCGCCTCTTCGCTCTTTACTTCTTGTGGTCCAACTATTCCCATAACTAATCCCCAAAAGAGAGAGTAAAGATTGTAGGCTTTTTCAAACATCTCTTCAGCCAATTCATCATCACCTTGTCCCAAATACTTCGTTCCATACTCCATTAACCTGTAACTAGCACCTAACAGATGTTTACCTATACACCAAACTTCTCCTTCGTAATCTACTATTATTCTTTTAAGTAATTCCTTCCTCATCTCTCTAATTTCTCTAAGAACAACGTAGTATTTACTGTCTTTGGTTTTAGCTCCACTAAAAAACAGGTGCTCTTCTATACTAACTAGGTTCATAATAGCTATGGAGAGATCCCCATCTGCAGATAGGTCTAGTTTATTATGTTTTTTTAAAGAGTCGTACTTATCTACTAACTTCTCAACTTCTTTCATATCTATATCTTTTCTCTTTTTCATAGTTTGTTAAATAATAATTTAGTTAAGAATAAAATAGAAGACAACGGATGCTAGCCATAGAAAGCTAACAGGAATTATTACTTTTTGGAAAGGAAATAGAGACTTGTCATTATTCCTTTTCTTAATATAAAAATGTACTGTAGCTCCAATTGCAAAAACCACAGAACCTACAATAGTACCCAAAACTATCTTGTCCATTCCCCAGAATCTGTTTAAAACATCTCCTATAATATCTAAGGCATCTAAAGTAACGAAAAGGAGAGTATAGAAGATAGTAGAGGAAATTAAAGTAGCTATTAGACTACTTTCTATTTTAGTTTTGTTTTTAATAGTATTAGCTATACTAATTGACATAGAAAGAATCACTCCTCCTATCCAGAGACTCATAATTAGTTCATCTATACCAAAATAGCTAGATAGACCTAATCCTGCACCAACAGCAGCTGTACATACAGGACATACTGCGTATGTTGGGGTAGGAATAAACAAGTATACAGATAATGCAAGTAAAGAGATCAGTAAAAGAAGAGCTTTCTTACTTCCTCCATCTTTTTTCAACATATATCCTACTAATACTAACCCTATCAAAAGTACAGGTATTCCAATAAGCATAATTACAGTATTTTTATTTCCCTCCTCATTCTCTACGGTCGTTTGTTCTGTGCCCAGATCCTCTGTAACAGGAGATCCTACTCCCTTGCCTTCCATAATTGCTTCTAAGCCAGCGATTGCCTCATACTTTCCCATCCAACAGGTTCCATTATAATAGAGCATTGGAACTCCTACACGATTCTGAGGTAGGCCACATTCTTTTACTTTGTCCAAAAATAAACTCGCATTGTCCTTATCATTGTATATCTCTTTCAGTTCTATATCTAAAATTTCTTCTATACCCTCATCTTCTATATACTCTTCAACATCTTTACAGTGAGGGCATCCTGTACCCCAAAAAAGATATATACTTCCTTGATCTGTAGAATTTGATGTTTCTTCCTGAGCTCTGACTTTAGAGAAAGAAAAAAAGGTAACAACTAAGAGTGTGAGTAGGGCTATTTTCTTAATCATGTTTTTTTACTAAAATTTAATATGAATAATATAGGGGGTAAATATTTCTATTTTATTTCAATTAATTAGAACCCATCATTATATCATTAAAGATAGGGTCTTTCTTGCTTTTTCCTTAATTATGATATAATGAAATATCACGATGAGAGGACTACCAAAGGCTAACCTTGTTTGCCGCGGGAATGCCTCTCTTTGTGTTCTTTATCCTCACTCTCTTTCCTCTTCTTTTTCTTCCCAGTATAGTTCAACTTCCCTCTAAGGGTGTGTAGATCTACGATGTAACTACTAAATTTTCTTAGCAAGGATGAATACCTTATGTTAGGTGTAACTATCTTTTTTAATTTGTCATTTTCCTCTAGGTACTCTATTAAACAGAAGAAGTCTCCATCACCTGTTACTACTACTGCTTTATAATAGTTAGGATACTCTATCATGGCATGTAGTACTAACTCTGCATCTACATTACCTTTGTATGTAACAGAGTCCCCGTCTTGTATTTCTAAGACATTTTTAAAGATGAGAATAAATCCTTGTTCTTGTAATCTTTTATATAAATCTGCATTACTCTCTATGTATCCAATAAACAAGAAAGCTTTCTCAACCCCATATTTATTTCTAAGAAATAGTCTAAATTTACCCCAATCTAATTTCCAATGAGTAGCACTTACACCATATGTAACGTTTTGAGCATCTACAAAAGCATATACTATTTCGTCTTGTTTCTTTTTTCTTTTATTTTTTAACTTGACCATGTGGACATTATAACAGACTTAAAATTCTATTTATTAGTTAGCTTTGTATCCTAAATGATTCGCCACATCACCCCTTCTTAAACTCCTCCATAACCCCAAAATATATCTCCCCCGGATCCTTACCCTCTTCTTTTTCCAATTCATTGTAAAAATCATATACTCTCAAAAACCCCATTCCCTCTAACCTCCTCAATTTCTCTTTGGCCTTCTTCTCCATATCCTCTTCTCCTATTCTCTTACCCCAGAACTTTTTGTTTAAGAAAACTTGAATTGCCCTAATATACGTCTCTTCAAAATAATTAATAGGACTTACATAAGTTTTTAGAAGCTCTTCATCTACTTCCTCTTTAATAACCTCAAAAGCTTTTTCACAAAGACCCATATTTTTTCTAAAAATGTCCTTGCTCGAGAAAGTATATCCCTTTTGGAATGAATGAGAATACTCATGTAAGAGGTTTGATATATAATGAGACGGTTTAAATACAATATTTCCTTCATCGTCATGCACACAACCTGTAAAGGTATAGTATTTATTCCTCCTAGAAGCACCACCTCCCCCGTTCATCCGTAGGAGATCTGGAACAAAAATTAGATCAACCTCATCCCTTCTTCCCCAAAACTCAAACAGCTCATCTTCTGGTTGTTCTTTGTCTAAAACCCTTTGGATATCTTTAACAATCTCCTCGTATTCACCCAGGATCCTCTTCTCATATCTCTTTTTAAAATTACTCTCTAAGAATATATCTTTAAAGAACGGACATATTTTCTCTTCATACAATTCCTGCCTTTTGGGACCATACATATCATTTACAGATTGTGGTTTAGCAGAAAGATCTTCGTTCGTGTGTATAGAGTAAAACATATATTGCCATGGATGTTGAGGAATCTCCTTGGCCTCATACGTTGCCTTAAATTCTTTAAAGGATTTAAGCTTCTTAATCCCTTGAAATTCCTTAAGGATTTTTTCTCCTAGATCATGATACTGCTCAAATTCTTTTTTACAAAGATTTAAAACTGTTTTAAAGAATATTAAATTTCTACTTGTTTCCACACGTATTTTTGAAGAGGTTTCTTTAGACATCTTAATAGATGATACAACAATGAGGATGAATATAAAAATATTTAGCCCTTACCTCCGCCTTCTTCTAATTTCTTTCTCAAAACACTCTTCCCTGTTTTTAACTCAATCTCATCCTTTGCCTTCTTAGCTACTCCTCCACCCTCTTTTGCAACCTCCTTGTTTTTATCTAAACCCTTAGGCTTCTTTACCTTAGATATCTCAGTAGTAGAAGCTTCTGCTAACATATTTAAAACTAATTCTAAATTCCCCATATTATCCCTAAGATTTTGTTTCTTTAACCCTTTATATTCTTTTAGCTCTTTTACTGTTTTCCCTGTCCATGCCTTAGTAATTTCGTTGGTTAATATTCCATACTCAAAACCTTCTTTAATTCCTCTTTTATCCCATTCATCTATTAATTCCTTCCTAACCTCTATACTCTTCAATCTCTGGTTAATCCAATCCTTTGAATAACCTTTGGCTAAATATGTCTTCATGGCTCTATTGAAAGCTAATTCTGGATCCTCTGTTTCTTCTATCCTCTCATAGCCCACTCTTGCTAACCACTGTTTAAAAGGCTCTGCTTTTGGAGAAGGTATCGATTGTATAAGTCTTAAGATTGTTTCAGTATCCCCAACATCTGTTAACCTCATTTTTCCATCAGACGCCTTCATTTTCAACCGTACGATTTTATCGTACACTTCACTCCCTTCCTCTGCTAGCTTAATCTTTAAATCACTCCAGTACCTTTTAGGGACTGAAGAATCTGTAAGTACTTCTACCACGTCTATAACAGAGAAATACCACAATTCTCTATCTTTATCCCAATGTCTTCGTATTTTCTTTTTATTAAAAAGTACAATAGATTTTTCTTTCATAGCTATATTATATATTAAATTATATTTTAAACATTATCCCAATTATTCCTTACAAATATATTACATAAACAAATACCCTGTTTACTTCAAAGAATATCTGTTAAACTTTAAATGAGGATGAATATAAAAATAAAAAGATTTGACAAAGACCTACCCCTACCAAAATACAAAAGTAAGGGTGCTGTAGCTTTAGATCTTTATGCTAGAGAAGACACAACTATTAAACCTGGAGAGGTTAAATTAATACCTCTTAATGTAGCAATAGAAATACCCAAAGGTTATTTCATCCTCTTAGCAAACAGAAGCTCTACATACAAATTAGGTATTACATGTGTAAACGGTATAGGTGTTGGAGACCATGACTACTGTGGAGATAATGATGAATACATGTTTCCTGCATTAAACTTTACTAATAAGGTTGTAAAAATTGAAAAGGGTTCTAGGTGTTGTCAGATGTTAATACTTCCAGTTGCTAATGTAAAAATACAAGAGGTTGAGAAATTAGGGAATGAAAATCGGGGTGGATTTGGGAGTACAGGAAAGAATTAGCTTAGAACTTGGAAATAAACATTTTTCATTAACCTGCAATGTAAACATAATCATTTTAATATAAAATAGACATACACATGACCAATAACTACATAACAAAAACAGACTTTCTTCTTTACTTAGACTCTCCATTACACCTTTGGGCTTTTAAAAATAACAAAATACCAAGAGAACAAATAGATATATTTTTACAACATCTCTTCCAACAAGGTTATGACGTAGAGAAGTATGCTAAGGAATATATTAACCAATATCTCATACCACAGTACAGAGCCAAAGAAGGAGATTATCTTTTCCAACCTACTGTTAAGGAAGAAGGAAAGGAAAGTGAAGATGAAGAAAGAAACGAGGGAAGGAAAAAAGGTGTAAGAGGAGGGAAATATGAGGCTAGAACAGACTTCATAATTAAAAACCCTGCTACAAACAAATGGGATATCTATGAGATTAAATCTACTACTAAGGTAGAGAAAGATCACAAATATGATGCCACATTTCAGTACCTTGTTTTTAGAAAGAAGTATGACGTAGGGGACACATACATTCTACATCTTAATAAGGAGTATGTTAGAGATGGGGAGATATCTCTAAAAGACCTCTTCGTGGCAGAGAAAGTAAATGAAGATATACAGAAGCTTAAGGATGAGGTACTTACTTTAAGGTATGATGCATACTTAATAGCAAAACAAGAAGATAGAGAGGGTATAGAGGGATGTATAAGGCCTAAAAAGTGTCCCTGTGTATCCATCTGTCATCCTAATTTACCAGAGTATTCAATATATGACATTAATAATATTACTCAGAATGAAAATAAGGTTAGAGCGTTAGAAATGGTTGGTAAAGACATACAGGATGTACCCAAAGATTTTAAACTTTCTACTAAACAAAGATTACAGGTAGATATGGCACAAAGGAATGAGACATATATTAATAAAGAGGGTATTAAGGAAAGGTTTGAGGAATTAACATACCCCATATTCTTCTTAGATTACGAAACCTTTAACCCTGCTATACCTCTATTTAATGGTTACAAACCCTTCGACCATATTACATTCCAATACTCTGTGCATGTTAAAACAGATAAGGATAGTGAATTAGATCATTATGAATACATACATACAAAGAAAACAGATCCCATACCTACTCTACTTACGTCTTTAAAAGAGATCGTGGGTTGTAAAGGAAGTATAGTGGTTTGGAACAAATCTTTTGAAGGTAGTAGAAATACTAGAATGGGAGAGATACATCCTGAGTATGAGGAATTTTGTGAGAACATGAATGAGAGAATGTTTGACTTAATGGAGATATTTAGAGACCAGCTATACATAGATCCTAAGATTAAGGGTAGCTATTCCATAAAACAGGTATTACCCCTACTCGTACCGGAATTAAAGTATGAGGATTTAAATATTAAGGAGGGTGCTAGTGCAATGATTAATTGGCATGAGATGGTATATGGTACAGGAGATGATGTTAAAGATAGTTTACTAAAATATTGTGAGTTAGATACACTAGCTATGGTAAGGATATGGGAGGAAATAGAAAAGGTTATTAAATAATAATTTTGTATACAACTAACCATGCCTAAATACGACTTAATAATAATTGGTGGTGGTGCTAGTGGTCTCTTCTCTGGAATAATTGCTAAAAAGAAAGGTCTTAACTTTTTAATCATTGAAAAAAATCCTAGAGTTGGTATGAAGTTAGGACTAACAGGTAAAGGTAGGTGTAATCTTACTAACTATACTACTAATCTTAAAGAATTAGTTAAAAAATATACACATAACGGCAAGTTTCTGTACCATGCTTTTAGTGAATTTGGTGTACAACAAACCTATGACTTTTTTAAAAATAGATTAAACATACCTCTTAAGGTTGAAAGAGGTAAAAGAGTATTCCCTAAGAGTGATAAAGCTTTGGATGTTGTTAATACTCTGTTTAACAAATTAAAAGATAATATTTTACTAGATACGACGGTTATAGATATTAACAAAGAGGGTGAAAAAAAAGGAGGTAAAATTACAAAAGTAATTACAGATAAAGGTGAATACATTGCAGATAACTACATCTTAGCCACTGGTGGTATGACCTACCCTTCTACAGGTTCTACTGGTAATGGCTATGATTTTGCTAAATCTTTGGATCATACAGTTAACCCTATATATCCTGTTTTAGTTGGTTTAAAGTGTAAGGAAGATTTTGTTAAAGATTTAGCTGGTTTAACTTTAAAGTTTGTTAATGTAACTGTTTTTAAGAAAAATAAAAAGTTTAAGGAAGAATTTGGTAGTTTACTTTTTACACATGAGGGTGTTAGTGGACCTACAATACTTAATCTTTCTCAGTATACGTATGGTATGTATGATAAAGGTTTTAAAGTTAGTATAGATTTAAAACCAAGGGTACCTTTTAAAGAATTAGATGAGAGGGTGAATAATATTCTTAGGGATAGTGGTAATATTTTTTTAAGGAATAGTTTAGGAGATTTAATGCCTACTGCTTTAATACCAATAGTCATATCTTTATCTAAGGTAGATGGTAGTAAGAAGGCTAGTGATGTAACTAAGGAAGAGAGGCATAGGTTAGTACATATTCTTAAGGGTATACCTCTTACTGTTTATGATAATGAGGGGTATAACAGGGCTGTAGTTAATACAGGGGGTGTAGATATTAAAGAGATAGATCCGTATACAATGAAGTCTAAATTACTTAGTAATTTGTATTTTACTGGGGATATTATTGATGTTTTTGGTCCTACAGGGGGTTTTAATTTACAAATTAGTTGGAGTACGGGGAGATTGGCAACAAAAAACATAGAGAATGAGTAGGCATTAAGAAATCTTTCAGTCATGAATACAGCGCCAAACTACTTACAGAGATTCCCAATCTAAATTTTTGAGAAATTCTTCATGCCATTTAATCCTCGGAAGACTAAAATCATCTACCTTTCGGGAATAATAGATGGAGAAAGGTTGTACTCTGCTGCAGCTCCTGACAGATCACGATGGATCAGATTAATCTCAGAGGCAACTAAATACAATTACAATCTTTGGGGTACAGTTGGTTATAGAAATATAAAAATAAGAGCACTCTGCAGTCTAGCTGGTTTAAAAGTAGAGGATAACCCTGAGATAATTGAAAATATCTTAAAAGCAAAAGCTCCTAAATATAAAAACCTCGAACTTCTGAACAAAGGAGAAACCGTGACATTCAAAAAGGGTGAAGTAGCGAATGATGAACCACAAATTCTTATGAGATCATAAATCTCCTAGATTTTTTCCTTATAGAGTTCCTGTATCACTGCGAGAAGTTCTTCTTCCGCTCCATTGATATCCTTCATAATTGTAGTTCCCGCTGCACCAGGATGTCCACCACCATTTACACCAATACTTGTTGCTATCTTACTAACATCATAAATTTTTTCTTTCCTAGTTCTCAGGCTAACAATAGTCTTGCCTTTCTTTGCTTCAACCAAGCTAGCTACTATTTCCCAACCAACCACAGATCTTAGAATGTTTGGTATTAACCCTTCAAGAACCTCGTCCTCAGACAAGCCCTTCTTCTTAACAACATCGTAAGGAACTAAAGAGAAAACAACTTTGTCCTGGTGATGTTTTTTTATAGAAGATAGAGCAAGAGCCATCATCTCTATTTCTAAGGGTTTTTTACTGTTCTCTATATCAAAAACAATCCTGTGACAATCTGGATTAATGGAGGCAAGATTTGCAGCAACGAATAAAACCTCGGGTGTGGAGTTAAAATATTTAAAACCACCCGTATCGGCAAACAACCCAAGGAAGAGATGTAAAGCCATATCCTTAGAAATTTTAACTCTCCAAAAATCAAACAGTTTATACAGTACATGCGTCGTTGAAGCATAGTCTGCCAAAATGAGGTTTATATCAGCAAAACCCTCATTTGTTTTATGATGATCTATTACTATAGTCTTCATCCCTTTCGGAAATTCTATTTCCTTTTCCCTTGAGATTTGGGTCTTAGAGGAACTATCAAGGATCAAAAACAGATCAAATTCGTTCGCTTCTATCTCAAAATAATTTTTAGGAAGAATCTTTTTCTTAAGATTAAGTTTTTCTAATGATGCTGGATAATTTGAATCCCCTATTATGGCAGTTACATCCTTACCTTCTCTTTCTAAATATTCCTTCATAGCTAAAACAGAGCCTACACTATCTGGATCTGGGAATGGATGACAATGGAGAAGCACTTTCTGTGCTTTATCTATACACGTTTTTATCTCTGTGGCTTTAATCTTAGTATTTTTTTTCATCATCTTTTTCTCTCTGATTTAAAGTAATAGGATTATAGCAGAAATGAAATAAAAGGATTAATAGAAGATCCATTACCTAAAAATTCTGGAGAGTCGTATTTTATACAGATAGCAGATTTTATATCTTTTTATATATACCTATACATAATTAAAGAAAAAGGAATAGATAATTGGCATAATCGTTTAAGTTGGTTAAAAAAGGATCAGGTTAAGGAAATAATAGATACAATAGAACCCATTCTTAATACTGATGCTAGTAAGAAAGAAAAATATGGGATAGTACTTTATCCTAAATAAAAAAAACACCACCTACATACTATACAGTGTTTCAGTGGTTCATCTATATTGTTATATATCTTTATATATAAAGCAAGTATATGTATGAGTAATATAAATAGCAAAGAGCTTATTATTAGAATATACTTAAACATATGGATAACAAACAATGGTATTCACAATTAAACAAACCTAAGTGGTCTCCTCCTTCCTATTTATTTGGTATTGTATGGTCTGTATTGTATGTGTTAATAATAATATCTTTTGGTTTTGTATTTATTAAGGTATTTAATAAGGATATAC
>CAYGKF010000005.1:0-21068 GCA_964350615.1 uncultured Candidatus Saccharibacteria bacterium | reverse complement strand
CCTTGCACACAGAAAGCTTCCTTTCAGCAATATCTTTCCAAGAACAAGTTCGAGTCCTTACACACACAGCAATATTGGGTAAAAAGGACTACCTAAGAGGTATGAAAGAGAACGTAATCATAGGTAGACCAATACCTGTAGGAGAAAGCGCTAAGATAGAAGACATAAGAGATATACCAGAGCTTAATTTTTAAAGAGATTTAATATATAATACGACGTTATGCCAACGATAAACCAATTAATTAGAAAACCTAGGAAACCACAAGCTAAAAAAGCCAAGCACATACAGCTTGCTAGAAACTTCAATCCGTTGAAGAATAGGTACAAGAAAATAGCAAACCCTTTTAAGAGGGGAATATGTTTGCAGGTAAAAACAATGACTCCTAAAAAGCCTAACTCTGCTTTACGTAAGGTTGCTAGAGTAAGACTTTCTAACGGTATGGAGGTAACAGCATACATACCAGGAGAAGGACACAATCTTCAGGAACACTCAGTGGTTTTAGTAAAAGCAGGAAGAAAGAGAGACCTTCCAGGTGTTAAGTATGTTATTGTTAGAGGCAAATACGATACTGCAGGAGTTAAGGGTAGAAAAACAGCAAGATCTAAATACGGAGTTAAACAGGAAGATATAGAGAATTAATTATAGAATTTAGTCGTTATAATAAGCATTTTTAATTAAATACAATTACAATGAGAGGAAAAAGAGCAAAAACAAGAAAACAGTTATTAGACAGTAAGTATGGAAACCCAGTAATAGGTAGGCTAATAAATAAGGTTATGCAAGGGGGAAGGAAAACAATTGCAGAAAAAATGGTTTATGAGGCACTTGAAAAAGGTGCTGAAACTGTAAAAGAGAAGGATGTAGTAGCCTTTATAGAAAGAGTTATAATTAATGTAAAACCATCTCTTGAAATTAAAGCTAGAAGGGTAGGAGGAGCAAATTATTCTGTTCCAGTACCTGTATCTCCAAGAAGACAGGAAGCTCTTACCATTAGATGGATAGTAGATGCTGCAAGAAAGAAATCAGGTAAGTCTTTTCAAGAACTATTAACGGCTGAATTAGTAAGTGCATACAATGGAGAAGGTGATGCCATTAAGAGAAAGCTAGACACAGAGAGAATGGCAGAAGCCAACAAAGCATTTGCACACTTCAGATGGTAAACTAACCCCCTAACTTTGAGTTAGCTTGGAATCTTGTCATACTAAGGACTATATCCCTTTTTTGTAAAAGATTTAATATTCTATAAGCTACTGGAACAAATTACTTCGTACTCTCTATCCTTTCCCAACCACCCTTAGGCATATCCTTTTTTAAAATATCTCTTTCCCAGAGAATTCTAACCCATGTAATTAACCGTACAGGAAATAAAAGAAGAGACCAAAAGAATTCCTCTATATTCTCAGGATACTTAAGCACAAAAAAAGCATAAGATAATTCTATTAAAAAACTCCTACTCTGTTTATCCTTTTTAAATACCCCCATCCTTTTTAATTGCTTAAAGCCCCCTAAAGAACGCACTTTTTGCTTGTAATAATCCTTAAGATTTGTAGGATACTTAACATAACAAATAGCCTCAGGAACGTAGGCAATATCCATTCCCATATTCCTAAGTGTGTAAGAAATATATGCATCATCAGACAAAACATTAGGAGGGATATCAATATCTAAATTCCTCATAGCCATAATATACCCACTCATAGGAAAGAAATTCTCCTTACTAACATGGTAGTTCTTATTATCTACCTTATTCATTCTATCTCTCCTTCTGTGATCTGCTGAATCTGAAAGTAAATGACCCCAATATCCATAACGATTATTTCTACTATCCTGTGAGATAGGTCTTCCACTAACACCCCCTACATTTTTATTCTCAAACGGTTTAAGAAGCTCTCTAACGGCATTTTCTTCAAAATAAACATCTCCATCCGTAAGGATTATAATGTTTCCGCTAGCTTTCTTCAGGGCCATTTTAAGAGCATGAGGTTTGCCCTTCTTAGGGTCTCTAATTTGAATATATTGTTTTTTATTTAAACCTAACCTATTCGCTTCCTTTTTCCCCTGTTTTAGGGTTAATTCATCAGGAGAAACTTGAATAATCTCAAATGGATTTGGAATACTCGAATATTTCCTATTAGCAATAGAAGAAATACATTTTCTAATGGTTCGGGGCTCTTTAAAAGAGGTAATAATTACTGAAATCATAAACAATTATATCTACAACTATGAAAATTTGAAAGAGTATTATTCTTCCTTGGTCTGTCCCTCTTCTTTAGCCTCTTGTCCACCCTCTTCTCCTTCCTCTGCTCCCTCAACACCTTCTTCTCCTTCACCCTCTTCTCCTTCTTCGTCCTCTTCAACCTCAGGTTCTTCAATAACAATTTCTTCTTGTAGCTCTGTTATTGTAACAACAGTTGTTTCTGCAAGATCCTCATTCTCTAAGGAAATTCCTTTAGGAATATCTAGTTCATCTAGAGAAATAGAGTGACCTGGATGTTCTAATTTGGTAATGTCAATTTCAATAAAAGGTACCAATTCTGAAAGCTTACACCTTACATCTATCGCAGAAAGTACCTCAACTAAAATTCCTAAGTTATTCTTAACAGCAGGTGCAATTCCAACAATCTTGAATGGTATGGTAAATGTCATCTCCTTATCTTTATCTATTTCAAAAAAGGCAATATGTCTAATCTTGTCACTCAATGGATTAACATCTATCTCTTTGACAATAACCTTGATATCTTTACCCTCATATTCTGCGTCCAAAACAGTAGCAGAAGTAGCACTTCTTACTATCCTAGAAGCAATGGAGTAAGTAATCTGAATATTTCTACTATCTCCTTTAGCATTGTATACAACTGCAGGAATGTATCCGTCTTCAAACAGTTTACTGTTTTGTTTTCCTACAATCTCTCTTTTTTCAAATACGATTTTTTCCATAACGAATAGGAGTATATCAAAAAAACATGTAAGGGGCAATAACTTTTAGGTGTTGACACTTTAACAATCTTTTACTATACTTTAGCAGTTAAACTTTACTTTTGCTAATATGGACTTAACAGAGAGACAAAAAGAAATTCTGATGGCAGTAATAAAGGAATTTATGCAAGAAGCATCTGAAGTAGGTTCACTAGCTCTTTTAGAAAAATATGACCTAGGAGTAAGCTCTGCTACTGTTAGAAATGAAATGGTTAAATTAATGAGGTTGGGACTACTAGAAAAAAGCCACATTTCTTCAGGAAGATTACCAACAGATCAAGCATTAAGACTTTATGTTACTAAATATCTTGACCGCAACGGTCTAAGCCCATTGGTTACAGTAGAGATTAGGCAGGAAATTTTTAGGGACAGATTTTCAAAAGATGAAGTAGTAAAATCAATTCTTGAAATACTCTCTAAGGAAACAGAATCATTGGTATACATTATTTTAGGAGAGGACATAAGGGCACATGGTTATGCAAACCTTCTTAAGTACGAAGAGTTTAGAGACATTAAAGCAATGGAAACCATTATTAATATTGTAGAAGATGGAGCATTTCTTTCTAACCTTGTAGAGAAATATTCAGGATCTGGGGTTTCCCTATTAATTGGAGAAGAGTCAGGAATCGAAAATTTGGATGACTCTGCATTAGCTTTTACAAAAATACCCTTCTGGGATAAAGAAAAAGCATACATAGGAATAATAGGATCAAAAAGAATGGAATACTCTAAGGTACTATCTGCTTTAAATGAGGTAAAAAGTGCTTTAGAAAATTCCATGTCAGGATGGAGATAATTTAAATAAAGATTTCAATGAACAAAAAGAAAAAGATTAAACAAGGGAATAAAGACGCAGTAAAAGGTCTAGAAAAAAAACTTCAGGAGTTAGCTTTAACAGTTGACAAGGTAGAAGATGAAAAGCTAGAAGTAGAAAACCAACTTAAAAGAGCACTAGCAGATTACCAAAACTTAGTTAAAAATTCCGAGAAGAGAGACAAATTAAAATTAGAACAAGCAAAGAAAACACTTTTTGAAGCAATTATTCCATCCTTAGATGCTTTAATGTTGGCAACAGTAGCAAGTAAAGATATCCAGATGGATGAAAAAGGAAAATCTTGGCTAGAAGGAATATTAGCTACGATAGAAGGAATGAGAGAAGGATTAGAAGAAATGGGTTTTAACCAATATATTCCTGAAAAAGGAGATAACTTTGACAAAGATATACATGAGGCAATAGCTACAGTAGAACAAGGAGATAAAGGGAAGATTTACGAAACTATACAACCAGGATACACTCTAAATGATTCAGTAGTACGACCCGCAAGAGTCGTAGTATCTAAATAAAAATTAAATTTTTAATAAAAATAATATGTCTAAAATAATAGGAATAGACTTAGGGACAACAAACTCAGTCATGGCTTACATGGAGGGTGGTAAACCTAACGTTATACCCAATGCACAAGGGGGAAGATTAACCCCATCTGTAGTTGCAGAGGATGAAAAAGGAGAGATAATGGTTGGAACTCCTGCAAAAAACCAGGCCATTACAAACCCAGAGAGTACAATTTATTCTGTAAAAAGATTAATTGGTAGATCTTGGGATGATCCAGAGGTAAAGAAAGACAAGGAGCTCTTACCTTTCTCTATGAAAAAATCTGACACAGGTGGTTTGGAGATACAAATGGGAAGTAAATGGTATTCCCCACAGGAAGTATCTGCAAAAATACTTGCTAAGATGAAAAAAGATGCAGAGGAATTTTTAGGAGAGAAGGTTACCGAAGCGGTAATTACAGTTCCTGCGTACTTTGACGACTCTCAAAGACAAGCTACAAAGGATGCTGGTAAAATAGCGGGTTTAACAGTTAAAAGAATTGTTAACGAACCAACAGCAGCAGCTCTAGCTTACGGTGTAGATAAAAGCAAGGATGAAAAAGTTGCAATATTTGACCTAGGAGGTGGTACATTTGACATTTCAATCTTAGAAATAGGAGATGGGGTATTTGAAGTACTTTCTACTAATGGAGATACACACTTAGGAGGAGATGACTTTGACCAAGCAATAATAGATCACTTAGCAGATGCCTTTAAAGAGAAAGAGAACTTTGACCTAAGAGAGGACAGAACAGCACTACAAAGGTTAAGAGAAGCAGCAGAAAAGGCTAAAATAGCACTTTCTACCTCAGAGGATACAGACATTAATGTCCCTTACATAACAGCTACAGATAAAGGCCCTAAGCACTTAAAAGAAAAACTAACAAGGTCAGAATTAGAAAAAATAACAGCTGACCTAATAGAACAGACTGTTAAACCATGTGAGAAAGCCTTGAAAGATGCAAAACTTAAAAAAGAAGACATTGACCAAGTACTATTAGTTGGAGGAATGACAAGAATGCCTGCAATAATTAAGAAGGTTCAAGAAATATTTGGGAAAGAACCTAACAAAGGGGTTAACCCAGATGAAATTGTAGGTGTAGGAGCCGCTATACAGGCAGGAGTTTTAGCAGGAGATGTTAAAGATATTACACTTTTAGATGTAACTCCATTATCTTTAGGTTTAGAAACTCTCGGAGGAGTTATGACTAAACTAATAGAAAAGAACACAACAATACCTGTAGAAAAGAAACAAATATTTTCAACAGCAGCAGATAATCAACCTGCGGTAGAAATACACATTCTTCAAGGAGAAAGAGAAATGGCAGCGGACAATAAAACTCTAGGAAGATTTATCCTGGATGGCATTCCATCAGCACCAAGAGGAGTTCCTCAAATAGAGGTTACCTTCTCTATTGATGCAAATGGTATTTTAAATGTCAAAGCAGTAGATTTGGCAACAAAGAAAGAACAAAAAATTACCATAACAGCATCTACAAGTCTTAAAGAGGAAGAAATAGAACAGATGGTTCAGGAAGCTGAAAAATATGCAGAAGAAGATAAAAAGAAAAGAGAGAAAGCAGAGCTTAGAAATAATGCAGATACTCTTTGCTTTAGTGCTGAGAAACTTATTAAGGAAAATGAGGAAAAGATAGATAAGAAGGAAAAAGAAGAAATAGAAAAGCTCTCAGAAGAACTTAAGAAGTTAATAGAGAAAGAAGATTTTGACAAGGATGAAGTAGAAAAGAAAACAGAGGAACTTTCTGAGAAGATGCAGGAGATAGGAAAGAAGATGTACGAACAGGTAAGTAAGGAGAAGGCACAAGAAGAACAAAAGAAAGAAAAAGAAGAAAAAAAAGGAGAGACTTCAAAAAAAGAGAAGGAGGAAGAAGTCAAAGAAGGTGAAGTGGTAGAGGAAGAATAATCCTGTAAATGTTGGGGGAAGGCAGTTGGTCTTCTCCCATATTTATGGTAGCATTTACAAATTAATATAGAATCATCACTGCCTTTATATGTTAAAGGATTCCAAGACAAATAATAGAGAGAGATTTAATATTCCTCTTTTTCAAAAAAACTTATTTAAAGCTTTAATATTTCTTTTACCTTTAGCTATTTTCCCCTTTCCTTGGGACTGGACAGAAAGGGCTATGTCATTACTAATTCTTTTTATAGCAACTGTAATTTTAAGCTTAGAACTTATTAAATTAATATGGGATGGGAAATTAAGTATTCTAAAAAGTACTATGGATGTTGGTTTCTTCCTAGTATTACTTTCAATGCTTGTTTCAACGATATTCTCTCATGATATTAATACAAGCCTTTGGGGAATAGATGGAAGATTAGGTAATGGTCTTATTGTTTTTATTGCAGTTCTTTTGGTTACAATAATCTCTAGGGCATTTATAAAAGGAGAAGAAGATATTCGTTCTTTGATAATGTTTTTTCTAATAGGATTTTGTATAAACAATTTCTTAAGCTTACTCTCTTTCTTTGGAGTTAATATATGGGGACTTCTTCCAGTCTACAGGAATCTTTACCAAGGTGGTTTACCACTATTAAGGTCCGCCAAAGTACATCTCCTTGTTAATTTTATAAGTATAATTCTATGTATAGGATTTATAGGAGAGTATTTAATAGAGGGTAAAAGGCAGTTAGAATATATTCTGTCTCTTCTCTTTGGTCTTCTTTCAATAGTAAATATTTGGTTGTACTCTATAAATCAAAGTTTAGCCTTAACACTATCTATTTTAATAATCATAGTTGTACTTCTATTCTTTGTTCTAAGAACACTTAAAATAGAGAAGGAGATTTCTAAACAAATATTTCTTATCTCTCTCATTTGTATTTTTCTTATAGCTATACCAGTCATCTTTTTACAAGTTCCTAGAATTCGAGACGCTTTCTTTACGGAAGAATTTGAAATGATTACAGAGGTATCTTTAGGTTTAGATATTTCTTGGATTATAACGGGCTCTGTTATTGTTAATGGTTTAGTTGGTGGGCTTTTGGGATTTGGAGTTGGTACCTATTCTATTGCTTACCATATGTTTAAACCATTGGATGTAGGTTTGTTATCTTTGGGAGATGCTACTTTTCATGTTGGTGCAAATGAAGTCCTAACAAGGGTTGCTAATGGTGGCTTACTATGGTTTCTTGTTTGGCTCTTTTTGGGATATGTTATTGTAAAAAGTTTTATCTCAGACCTTCAGAGTGCTAACTCTTCAGCTGACAAGGGTGGTAGTTGGAGATTCTTAATAGTTGATGTTGTTATTTTAACAATATTTTTATCTTCCTTTGTTATGTCTTATTCAATATTAATTATCTTCCTCCTTTTAACGTTTGTATCTATCAGGTCGGTCATGAGAGAGTATTTGAATAAGTCTGTAGAGGATAAATTTTTGCTTAAATTCTGGGCTTTAAATATGAGTTCAACTTCTAGAGGAAACAAATCTCTCCATGGTTTCAATGTATTTCTAACGATTGTAATTTGCTGTCTCTCCCTCGTGTTACTTGGTGTTTGGGGATCAAAGACTCTTGCAAGTTTCCATATATTAAGAGCGGAGTCTTTTAGTATCTCAGCAAATAGGAAATATGTAGAAGATCCTACCTTACAACCAACGATAGAAGAAAGAGAGGAGTTTATAGAATCTTTGGACAATTATTATCTGAGAGCTCTTCGTTTAGAAGGAGGTAATCCTTTTTACAACAGGAAGAGATCTTTAATATTATTAGAAAAGATAGGGATACTAGTAGATAGATTTTCTGAAGTAGAGGAAGAAAACACAGAACTACGAGATCAATATATTAATGCTATAACGTCCTTAAAAACACAGACAATTGATTTAGGAAGAAAAAGTACAGAGAAATCACCATCTATATATTCTAATTGGGTGACTAGATCGACTGTATATACAAGTTTTGTTGGTATTGGCTTTAATGAGCATGTTCAAGACGCTACCTCTTCATTGGAGAGAGCTGTTAATCTTAATCCTTTAAACTTCCAACTCTATTACAGCATGGCTCAGGTGTACATAATTAAAGGAGAACAGAACAATGCTTTGCAATTGTTAAGTAAAGTGCTAGAGATTAATCCTAGACATATTCCTTCGATACTTCTTATTGCAGACTTAAGTAAGGAAGAAGGAAATATTGAGATGTACGCTGCATATCTACAAGCAGCACAGGAAATTTTAGAAAATGAAGAGGCTACAGACTTAGAAATTTATGCAGAGATATTAGCAGCTTTAGAAGCTCTTGAACAAGAGGGTTTTGATCTAAAACAATTACCAGAAACCGAAATAGAGGAAATAGAGGAAGGAGAGGACCTAGAAGGATTTGGTGAGGAAGGTCTTTTTGACGCAGGCCTAGAAGATTAATTTCCTGAGAAGAGAATAATCTTTTTGTATAAAGAGGATATTATTTTTTAAGATAGTATGCCCTACCTCTAAACATACAAATCCCATTTATTACCAATTCTTTCCCAAAAGTTTCTTTTAAACGCTCAGAAACACTTTCTAAAGTAATTCCAGTAGTCATAACATCATCAACAATAGTTATACTTTTGTAAGCAGACACATTAGAACTACTTTTTACAATAAAATCCTCCTTTGAAACATATTTTCTCTCCCCTCTGTCTTTTAAAGATTGGTGATCATACGTGTTTTTTCTTCTTAGTAAATTCTCTGAGAATGGGATGTCAAAATATTTTGAAATAGCTTCTGAGATTTTCAAGGTCTGGTTAAACCCTCTTTCTCTTAACCTGTTATCGGGTATAGGGACGTTTGTTAAAAGAGTTTTTGAAAAGGAATTAGTAAGGTTTGAATTAACTATATTCTTAACAAAAAACTCTGACATAATATCTGCCATATCATAGACATACCCATACTTGTACTTTTTAAGTAAATCTGAAGTCAATGAATTATATTCCCATGCTATGAAAACATTATCTAGGTAGCTACTCTTCTTGGTTTCTTTACAATGAGAATGTGTTTTGTAATGAGAAGAAAGTCTTCTACAAATGTAACATTCAGGGAGAGTCCTTTTGAAGAGTTTTTCACATCTGTCACATAAATAAGTACCTTTTCTTTTACATATACTACAAGTTTTGGGAAATAGAGTGTCTAATATATTCACTGTATTATAATTATCCCACTGGAATATTAAATTTAGATTAATTGATAAAAATTACAGATTAAACTATCATATATTCGCATAACCATACTTCTTAAATATGTTAAAAATCTTTAAACAAAAAAACAGCATTTATTTTGTAATGCTTCTCCTACTAGTTACAAAGGTACTGGGGTTTCTTAAGTTAAGAACCATTGCACAGTTATTTGGTATCTCTCATGAATTAGACATATTCTGGGCGGCATTTACTATCCCGGATATGCTTTTTATGCTGCTTGTTGCAGGCTCCATTAATGCAGCTGTAATACCAACCTTTTCAGACATTTTTCATAAAGAAGGAAAAAAATCTCTAAACGAATTTTTCAATCACCTTATGCTTATTATCTCTGCTCTTTTTATTACTATAGCAGTAGTCTTATTCATTTTTACTCCCCAATTAACAACCTTTTTAATAGAATCTGACTTTTTACAAAATGCATTACAATTTGGAGATAGGATAGGGCCAAATGATTTCGATCTATTCGTTTCTCTAACAAGGATTATGATGATATCTCCGATCCTTCTGGGTATAAGTAGTCTTATCACAGGATATCTTCAAGTTAGAAAACAGTTTTTTATTACCTCTCTAGCACCTCTTTTTTACAACATAGCTATGATTCTAGGATCAATAATCCTAGTAGTATTTTTCAATATGGGTGTAAAAGGTATTGCCATTTCTGCAGTAATTGGGTCTCTTTTGCACCTCTTGGTACAAATACCAAAGTTTAAGACATATTACGATAATCGTTTTAAAGTTGGTTTTGGAGTGTTAAAAGAAGGATTGAGACATAATAAAACTATTCAGGCTTTAAAATTAGCTATTCCAAGAACAATAGGGGTTTTGGGAGAAGAGGTTAATACTATTGTTAACACATTAATTAGTTTTTCTCTAGCAGCGGGAGCATTGAGTGCATATAAATTTGCAGTAAGCCTTCATCTTTTTCCAATAAATATCATAGGGAGTGCTGTAGCACAGGTGGCTTTACCTAATCTCGCAGAGCATTGTGATGATAAAAAGTCATTTAGAAAGATTTTAAATAGATCTATACAAATAGCCCTTTTTCTAGTTTTTCCAATAGTTTCTATTCTTATTGTTTTAAGATTACCCTTAGTTAGGTTGGCGTATGGAGTTGGTGCTTTTGACTGGAGAGCAACAATTTTGACTTCTTGGTGTCTTGTTCTCTTGGGTTTTTCTGTAGTAGGTCAAACAGTAGTACAAATTTTACTTAGGGCTTTTTACGCACTAAAAGAAACATGGTTACCATTAATTGCTATTACAATTGGAATAGCAATTAATATTGGTTTTGCAATACTTCTTACCAACTTCTTTAGCCATTATTATGACTGGAGACCAATAGTTGAACAGATGTTTATACAAATTACTGAAGTAAATGGACAGGAATTCTTCATAGTTCTAAAATCTTTCTTAGGAGATATAGTTAGATGGTCTTCCAGAAGAGGAGACTCAGATTTAGCTGTAGGTGGACTGTCTTTAAGTTTGAGTATTGCATACCTTGTTGAGACAGCAGTATTAGCTTTTCTTTTAAATATAAAGAGCAAGGTTATAACTTGGAAAGGGACAATTATTCCAACCTTTAAAAAACTTCTAAATGCTGTATTGATGTGTATAGGAATGTATTTTGTATTTAAGCTCTTTGACTTCCAACTGGACACCTCTAGGACACTTTCCATTATAATCCTTACCATTGTTACATCCTTCTACGGTTTCCTTTCTTATTGGCTTGGATCTAAAGTGTTTAAGGTTGAAGAAATAACAGTGGTAGATGACATTCTTATAGATATTAGAGATAACTTGTTTAGGAAAAACGGACAAAATGAAATTATTAAAGAAGATCTTTAAAGTATTACTTCTAATTCTCTGTGTATTCTTAGTTGTACTTTTAGTGGTAGGTGTTATTCTGTTTAACAAGTATGGACAGTGGTACAAGAATACCTTTAATGTTGCTACTGTAGATTCTACAAACACATCTACCTCCTCGCCTGCGTTTACTACAGTTTCAAATGTCTTCTGTTTTAGCAACTTAGCTGATGGAGAAGAGCAAGATATAGAGGATAAGATAATGAAGTTTATACTTTCAGACAGTAGAACAGATTTTATTGTTTTCTCTCCACAAGAGATGTTATATATTCTCTCTTCAAATATTGAAACAACCCAACCCTTTGAAATAAGAGATGTATGTCTAGTTCCCTCTACAGGAGTCTGGCAAATATATTTAAGATACGGTACAGGGTCTCTTAATCTCCCCTGGGTTGTCATGGATGTTTTTAAGGACAATAGGGAGACAGCAGAGATATATGTTAATGAAATTAGGGTAGGTGACATTGAAATTCCAGGAATATTTGTTAAAAAGAGTATAGTTGAAATTAATAAAGGTATCGCGGATGCGGTAATAATGCTTAATGAAAATAGATTTTTAGGTCGTACTATAGAAAATATAGAATTGTTAGAGGAAAGGGTTGTTTTTAAAGGGTCGAAATAACCCCCTTTCAAGGGAACCTTCTCCAAGGCAAAGCCTCTCTTTTTACTTTTAGGAAAGCCATTTTCAAGAAAAAGGTATGTTATAGGTCACCAAGGCTAAGCCTTAGACTTGAATCAAAGCTGGTCTTTATGATACAATTCTCTGGCAATCATTAAATTAATCTGCTAAATACATATGGCAAAAAGTATAAAAATACAGCCCCTAGGAAAGAGAGTTTTAGTTAGACCTGATGAATTTGAAGAAACTACTTCAGGTGGTTTAGTTTTGCCTCCAAGTGCAAGTGAAGACCAAAAGCCAGAGACTGGTGAAGTTGTTAAGCTCGGAAAAGGAAAAGTAGATGGCAAAGAGATAACCTTTGAGCTTTCTGTTGGAGACAGGGTTTACTTCAAGAAATATTCCCCAGATGAAATATTGATAGATGAAGAGAAATATCTTTTGTTAAATACAGATGACATTCTCGCAGTTATTAAATAGAAATATAGACAATAATATATAACAAATAATTAAATTTACTAGTGCATAAAAATGGCAAAATCAATAATTTATAACGAAGAGGCAAGAAAAGCTCTTAAAGCTGGAGTAGACACAATAGCAAATGCTGTTAAAACAACTCTTGGGCCTAAAGGTAGAAATGTGGCTTTGGCAAAAGGATTTGGTTCTCAGGTAATAACAAAGGATGGAGTAACTGTAGCTAAGGAGGTAGAGGATAAGGATCCTTTTAAGAACGTAGGTGTAGAGATGATAAAAGAAGCTGCAAGTCAGGTAAATGATGTTGCGGGAGATGGAACAACTACTGTTACAGTTTTAGCTCAGGCTATAGCTGGGGCAGGTTTTAGAAATGTAGCTGCAGGTTCTAACCCTATTTCTCTTAAGAGAGGTTTAGATCATGGAGTTGAGTTAATAGTTATGGAATTAGAGAAAACAGCAAAGAAAATTTCTAATAAAGAAGAGATTGCTCAAGTAGCAACTATTTCTACAAATAATGATAAGGAATTAGGTCAAATGATAGGAGGTGTTTTTGAAAAAGTAGGAGGAGAGGGTGTAATAACTGTAGAAGAAGCAAAGGGTTTTAAAGATGAGGTAGAGTACACAGAGGGTATGGAGTTTGACAATGGTTATGTAAGTCCATACTTTGTAACAAATGCTGAAACATTAGAAGCAGTTATGGAAAATCCATACATCTTTATTACAGACCAGAAGCTTTCTAATCTTCAAGATATACAGGCTATAGCAGAAAAAGTTTTGGGAGCGGCAGATAGACCTCTTGTAATAATTGCAGAGGATATTGAAAATCAGGCTCTAGCAACTCTCGTGGTAAACAAATTAAGAGGGACTTTAGATGTTGTTGCTGTAAAAGCTCCTGGGTTTGGAGACAGAAAGAAAGAGATGTTGCAAGATCTTTCGGTATTAACAGGTGCAGAATTTATTTCTGAAGAGCTTGGTAAAACTTTAGACGCAGTTGAATTAACTCATTTAGGTTCCGCTAAGAAGGTTATAATAACAAAAGAGAAGACCATAATCGTAGAGGGTAAAGGTACAAAGAAAGAAATAGCCAGCAGAGTTAAGGAAATAAAAGCACAAATAGAATCTACTACTTCAGACTATGACAAAGAGAAATTACAAGAAAGATTAGCAAAGATTTCTGGTGGAGTAGCAGTAGTTAAGGTAGGTGCAGCGTCGGAGGTTGAAGCAAAAGAGAAGAGGGCCAGGGTAGAGGATGCAATTAATGCAACAAGGGCGGCTATTGAAGAGGGTGTTGTAGCTGGTGGTGGTTTAGCTTTTCATAATGCTAAGAAGGTATTGGATAAAGTTAAATTAGATGACCATGATGAGCAATTAGGAATAGAAATTCTTAAGTCCATACTAAGTGAACCTTTAAAGCAAATTGCAGAGAATGCAGGTGAGGATGGAGCGGTGGTAGCAGCTAATTGTAAGGATGAAATAGGTTTTAATGCTAAAACAGGGGAGTATGTAAATATGATAGAGGAAGGAATAATAGACCCTGTTAAGGTAACTAGGTTAGCTTTGACAAATGCTGTTTCGGTAGGCTCTATGCTTGTTACTACAGAAGCAATAGTTGCAGATCTTCCTGAAGAAAAAGAAGATAACGCTTCTGCTATGGGAGGGAATGTGGGAGGAATGCCAGGGATGATGTAAGATCCTTGGCTAAAAATTAAAAGGGAGGCTTACGAGCCTCCTTTTTAATTCTCTGTTTTCTCTCTCCTTAAGAAATTATCTAAAACCTAATCTCCTGTGCTAATACTTTTCCAACAATGTCATCTTCTCTAGAATTAAATCTCTTATCTATTACTAATTCATCTTTATTTCTCTTTAATACAATATCCTCTCCTTTTGTATCTAGGTTGGGTGCTATGAAAATATAACCACCTTTTTCTAAAGAATCATTTTTAATATTAATCAACTTCCCATCTATTACAAAACAATCAATATCTTGGTCTAGCATCCAATCAGGAGCTGTGTAATATTCATACGGTTTACTCTTTCTAAAATCCATATCCTTAGGAAGTGATTTAAATAAAGGAACTCTGTTTAAAACATACTGTTTGTTTTCATTTGGTTTCTTTAAAAGGTCAGAAGAATCTGTATCTAGAGCATCTGCTAGAGAATCTATCTGTTTAAAGGGAGAACTAACACCTCTCTCATATCTAGAAATCATTTCCCAAGTTTTACCAATTTTTTCTCCTAAATCCCTCTGAGTCATTTTTTTCCTCTCTCGGTATATTCTTATATTTTCTCCAATGTAGTTTTTGTTCATATATATAGATTTTAATTACATGTCGAATAGTATGAAATAGAATAACAGTTCATAGATACGAAAGGATTGGTCATATTTGTAATGAAATTGTAAGAAGAATTGATTAATATGATGCTATGAGTAAATTGAAAAAAAACAAAAAGTCAGATTCTAAGATAAGGGATGTAAAAATAAGAAATAGTTTTGTAGAGATGGAATCTAAACTTAAAAAATCTTTTATTAAGTTGAAAAAAGGAGAATTTCTTAGTCAAGAAGAAATGTTTTTAATAAAGGGAAATATCCAAGAAATAAAAGAAATACTAACCAGAGATAATATCTAGCCAATTTTCTTTAAACCATCTGTCAGCTTCTATTTGTTTTTCAAGTAACCCTCTTTTTTTTAACTCTTTTTTTATTACACTCCCTTGATGAGGTTTTTCAAATCTTTTTTGTAATGGTGAACTAAAACCGTGAGCATAATGACATAACTCATGAGCTATCGTAGCTCTAACAACAAACTCTGGGACTATTTCATTCTGAAAATATCTCGTCACTGTAATAACGGTAATTCTTTTGTCGTCCTGTGCTATATAATCCTGTTCTTTATTTTTTAATAACCCTTTTATCTTTGTTCTCTTGTTAGCTAGCTTAATACTCCCTAATTGTCTTTTGGAATATTTCCCGTATTTAATAAGGACCAAATTTTTTCTTGGGATATCACAAAAGTGGTTTTCCCAAAGGTCGTACAAAGTATTTTCTAAAAATTGTGTATTTCTCATTTTATATAATTTCTAAGCATGCTATCATATTCTAATGATTGTACAGAAGTTTAAACAAAAAATCTTCGCACTAAAAAGAACCTTAAAGTTCATATACTCTCAGTACACAGGCCCTGCAATTTTAAGGGATATCTTTTTTGTAATATCTACAGCGGCAGAGATCTATGCTATTACCGTACTTGGTAAATTTATTGATGAAACGACAGCTATTCTTTTAAACTGGAGCGATTTCGATCTTAACAGATATTTTGCAACAGATTCTTTTTTTTATCTTCTTTTAATCCTTTTTCTTTGGATAGTGGTTAGAATATGTATATTAAGTAGGGGTTACTTTTTCCGTTTAATTAGCGAAAAGGTTTGGAAGGATTCTCGTCAAGAAGTTCTTTCAAAGGTTTCGGGAGCTAATTTAGAAGATATTGAAACTGAAGAATTCCAAGACATGTTAATTTTTGCTCCAGCGTTTTCTATTGGGAGAATAACATCTGCTTATGAAAATTTCTCTTCTATTTTAAGCAACGCAATCAGATTAGTAAGTGCGGGGATAATTCTTTCTCAAACAATGGGTTGGTCTGTTCTTTTACTTCTTCTTTTTGTTTTACCGGAGACAATAGCAACACATATTAGAAGGAAACAGATAAGAGTGTATCAGGATAAAGAGACTGGTAATCTTAAGTTTCTTAACTATGTTCAAAACATAGGATTAATGATAGCGAATTTTGCAGAGTTAAGGGTAAATAATATCTATTCATATCTTAAGAGAAAATACAGGGAGCAGTATGACAAATATGTAGAGGGATTGCTTGAAGGACATAAAAATTTTAATAGAGACAAAGCAGTTTCCTCAATTGTTGGCCAGGTAATGAAATTTGGGTATGTAATATATGTATTATCATTTTCAGTTGTTAAAGGTCTTACTTTTGGTACATTTAAAGCTTTGTATGACTATGTAGATGTTGTATACACAAGCATTTTCCATATTATTAATGAACTTTCTTTAATGTCTAATAATTTGGAATATATAGGGGAGTTTTTTAACCTTATAGAAAACAAAGGTTTTGGAGATTATAAACATGGTGAGGTTAAATTAAAGGAAGGGACTCCTACTTTAGAATTTAAAAACCTTTCTTTTAAATATCCTGACGATCCTAAGACAAAGATACTTTCTAATTTAAATATAGAGCTTAAACAAGGAGAAAGAATTGTATTTTTTGGAGGAGATGGTTCAGGAAAAACAACTACAGTAAAAATACTTACAGGCTTGTATAGGGTTAATGAGGGGGAATATTTGATAAATGGTCATGATATTAAGGATTTGGACCGAAGACAGCTCAAAAATAAGTTGTCTGTAATCTTTCAAAACTTTATAGATTACAATTTTAGTTTAATAGAGAATGTTGTTATTTCTGGGCAAAGAAAAAATGTAGACAGGGAATTGTATAAGAAGGCAATAGAAATAGCAGGGGTAAAGAGTTTTAAGAAACAAATTAATCTTAGGGACAAGAGTATTTTAGGTAAAACTTTTCCTTCAGGTAAAGATCTTTCTCCAGGGTATTGGCAGAGGTTGTCTATAGCGAGAATGCTTTACAGAAACAGGAATATATTCATAATGGATGAACCGTTTACCTTTATAGATGACATTTCTGCTAGAGATATTCTCAAAAACATGTTTGATTTCATAGGCAAGGACAGGTCCGTAATATATATTACTAGGAGCGTTAATCATTTAAAACATTTTGACAGAATCTATTATTTCGACAAAGGAAAAATTGTTGAATCAGGTTCATGGGATGAGCTAATGAAGAAGAAGGGGAAATTGTATGAGGAAACACAAAATAAGGTGTAGGTATGGGTGTTTCTTAGGTAACAAACAAGTTTTCTTCCTAATTTAATGGTAAAATACTCAATATAATATGAAAATATTAGACGGTAAAATTACCTCTCAAAAAATATTGGATGAAATATCTACAAAAGTAGAGAAAATTTCAATGAATGGGTTAAGAGCTCCTCGTTTAGACATTATCTTGGTAGGAGATGATTACGGTAGTATTAAGTATGTGAAAATGAAAGAAAAAACAGCAAGAGAACTAGGTATTACATGCCAAACACACCATTTAGACAACAATATAACTACGGAAGAAGTAATCAACTTAGTTAGAGCATTGAATGCTTTTGAACAAACAGATGGATTCATGATTCAATTACCTCTCCCAGATTATATAGATACCAATTTAGTTTTAGAAAGCATAGATCCAAGAAAAGATGTAGATGGTTTAACTTCTGTAAATTTAGGAAGACTTTTTCAAAAAGACCCAAATGCTATTCCTCCGGCTACACCTTTAGGGATAATTAGGCTTTTAGAAGAGTATGACATTAAAATATTTGGTAAAAAGGTAGTAATATTAGGTTCTAGTAATATTGTAGGAACACCTCTAGCTGCATTGATGTTAAGAAAGAACGCTACAGTCACAATATGTAATACTAAGACAGTTGACATTGAAAGGCTTTCTAAAAGTGCAGACATTCTTGTTTCTGCAACAGGAGTTCCTCTTTTTATTAATTCTAATTTTGTTCAACACGAAGCAGTAGTTATAGATGTAGGATCAAACATGCATCCTGAAACAGGAAAATTGGTTGGGGATGTAGATTGGATGGATGTACAAGGTATACCATCCTACATAACACCTGTTCCAGGGGGAGTAGGTCCAATGACAGTAGCTTCTTTAATGTTAAATTTGATGGGTTGTTATGAGCAGGGTCTGGCCCCTGTATGAAACTTAGATGTAGGCTAGGCAATTTGTGGTTAGTGCCTGCCAGAAAGCTAAATCTCAGATTTAAAAAAGCCTTTTGTATCAAACCTTTATCCTTTTTATTTTTTGTGTGCCTGGCCCTCTTGAATTTTCAACCATCTGTAATCATTGGAGTGCTTTACGAGTCCTTCTTTTACAGGGTTATTTCTCAGATAATTTTTTAACCTCTCAAGCTCCCAATTGGAATTTGCATAAGCAGCTTTATACCTCCCTTGAAAAACATGTCCTACAAGTCCATATTTTTTATTAAAATATAAGCAAAACTTAGTCTTAAAAGCCTGCATCATTTTTGGTAAGGCTTGGGGATCGTTTTTTGTCTTTAGAATCAAGTGGTAATGATTATACATAAGGCAGTAGCCTACTAACCCGATTCTGAAGCGCTTTGTATACATTTTCAGATATCTAATAAAGATTGTTTTATCCTGGGTGTCTATGAAGACAGGTTTCTTTCTGTTTCCCCTGTTATATACGTGGTAATAGCTATGTTGTTTAAAATTACGCTTCTTTCTAGGCATATTTAAATTATATGGCAGAAAAATTAAATTTAGATTAAGTGGGGGGTCTGGCCCTCACAAGGAAGTAAGGTTTAGACTAAGAGATTTGCTAGACCTGCTTGCTAAGAGGGTTGTTTCGGAATTAAAAAACCCTTTTCTGTTAAGCTTGAAATTTCTTGTATCTTTGGGGCCTGGCCCATATTCGGCATATCCTGTAAAATGTGCTTAGGATGAAGCACGACAAAACAATTAACAACCTTTTACAGGAAGAAAAGAAAAGGCAATTAGAAGGTCTAGAACTAATAGCCTCAGAGAACTATGTTAGCCAAGATGTCCTCTCGGCTATGGGCAGTATCCTAACCAACAAATACTCCGAAGGTTACCCAGGTAAAAGATATTACAAAGGTAATGAATATATTGACCAAATAGAAAAGGAAGCAATACAAAGAGCAAAAGACCTTTTTAATGCAGAACACGTTAACGTCCAACCATACTCAGGCTCTCCTGCTAATTTAGCAGTACACTACGCTCTCCTAGAACCAGGAGACAAAACATTAGGCATGTCACTAGATTCAGGTGGTCATCTAACCCATGGTTTTAAAGTATCAATATCTGGCAAATACTTTGACTCAAGAAGCTATGGTGTTAATGAACAAGGCTACATAGATTACGATGAGGTTTTAAAAATAGCTAAAGAACACAAACCCAAACTCATATGGGCAGGGTTTTCAGCGTACTCCAGGATTATAGACTGGAAACAATTTAGAAAAATAGCAGATGAAGTAGGAGCGTACTTCGTAGCAGACATTGCACATGTAGCAGGACTAGTAGCTACAGGTTTGTATCCATCCCCTGTGGGTATTGCAGATGTAGTCACAACTACTACACACAAAACCCTTAGGGGCCCTAGGGGAGCCATAATTATGTGTAAGGAGGAATATGCCCAAGATATAGACAAAGCAGTATTCCCAGGCCTCCAGGGAGGCCCACACAACCATATTACAGCAGGTATAGCAGTAGCTTTAAAGGAGGCAAGTACTAAAGAGTTTAAAAAATATTCTAAACAAGTAATTAGTAATGCACAAACTCTTTCTAATGAACTTACTAAATTAGGTTACAACATAGTTTCTGGTGGTACAGACAATCATCTTTTTCTTGTAGATCTAAGTAATTCAGGACTAGGAGATACAGGAGGAGAAGAAGCATCAACTATTTTAGAAAAAGCAAATATTACTCTTAACAAAAATACAATACCCAATGACCTTAGAAAACCTTGGGATCCATCAGGGGTAAGAATTGGTACTCCTGCATTAACAACTAGAGGTATGAAAGAGAAAGAAATGGTAAAAGTAGCCCAATACATTGATACTGTATTAAAAAACAAAGAAGATGAAAAAATCATTAAAAAAGTAAGAGAAGATGTTAAAAAGTTTACATCTAAATTCCCAATCCCTGGGATAAACAAGTAGAAAGTTTTAGAAGAGGTTTAAAATATTAAACAGTCACATTAAAATGAAACTCAGTTTCAGAAAAGATTTAAATATTGCGACTCTTAGATCTGAATCTCTATGGAACAAATTTAAATTACAAACACTTCTTCAAAACAGTGAGAGTAAACAACCCTCTATTAATGCATACCTAGGAGCTAGGTATGGTAGGTCTGCGGATTCTGTTATAGACATTGCTTCAGAAGTAATGAAAAACAATACTGATGCAGCAGAGAGATTGGAAAAAATATTTGCTGGGTATGGACACAAATCAGTAGGAGATATGGCAGACCTTTTTGTCTGCTTAGAGAATGTCCCTATGTATACAACCATGAAAATATTTTACATGGCACCTGTTGTTTCTGGTCAAGAGAGGTCTACAAGATACCAGAATTTTCAAGACCCTAATTTTGTGAGAATTCCAAAGGAGGTATGTGACAATTACGAAGTAAGTAGGGAGTACGAGAGAATAATACTTAAACAGATGAAAGATTACAGAGAATTAATGGGGCCTACGAAGGATGCCCTTAAGAAGCATTTTAGAATAAATGAGGAGAGTTCACAGGAGGTTTCGGCTCTTAGAGCTAGAGCTTTTGATGTAGTCAGGTATTTCCTTCCCTCTGGTTTGAGTACCAGTACAGCATATCTTATGTCTGCTAGAAGCTGGTCGGACTTAATCAGCTACATGTGTGCAAGTGATACGGTTGTAGAAAATGAATTAGCAAATA
>CAYGKF010000004.1:0-23908 GCA_964350615.1 uncultured Candidatus Saccharibacteria bacterium | reverse complement strand
CCGCTAGAATAATAGACCAACTTCACGCAGCAGGAGTTATAGGCCCTCAAAAAGGTTCTAAACCAAGAGATGTGCTAATAACCTCTCCAGAGGAAATTTCTGACAAACTAACAGAGGGTGACGAAGACATACAAGAAGGAGTAGAATAGACCTATGATAACTGCAGGAGAAGTCCTAAAAAACAAAAGAGAATTACTCAAAAAAAACCTAGAGAAGGTATCTCAAGACACAAAAATACAAAAACGTTTCCTTGAATATATTGAAAATAACCAGTTTGACTACTTTGATTCTGAAGTTTTTCTTACAGGTTTTATAAAAATATATGCACAATATTTAGAACTAGATTTAAATAAAATACTCGCACTCTACAGAAGAAGTAACCCTAATAAATCTTCTTTAAAAAATGATAACCCAAAAAAGAAACTCTTTGACAACACTAAAAAGAAAAAAGCATTAAACTTCCTTAATCCCAAATCTCTCTTTACAACTCTTTTGATCCTCTTCTTAATAATAATAGTAGGATACGTAGGTTTTCAGATATACAAATTCCAAAGCCCACCCATCTTAAATATTACACAACCAACCAATGAGAGCGAATTTAGTACAGAAAAAATAATTGTAAAAGGAAATACAGAAACAGACGCCATTGTTGAAATAAACGGAACTACTGTAGAAATAGATGAAGAGGGCATATTTGAGAAAGAAATAACTCTAAAAGAAGGTTCAAATATAATAACCGTTAAAGCAAGAAAAAATAACACCTTAGAAAAAGTAGAGACCATAAGAGTTACATATAACAAAGAAACTGTCCAAGAAACAGAGGAACAAGAAGAGGAAATTACAAAGGAAAACATAATTACCTTAGAAATATTTGACTCTCCTGCCTGGATCAGATTAGACATAGACAATGAGAATAAACTTTCTGAGGTAGTAGAACCCTCTGAATTTGAATTTCCAATTCAAGAAAGTTTGTACATAATAACTGGAAGATTAAGTAATACTAGACTTTTATACAATGGTGAAATCCTTGACTGGCAAACTAATCAGGCCACTGGAGTAGCAGAACTTACATGCCAAATACAAGAAGATGTAATTTCCTGCGAAAAGTAACTCTCCGTAATTAGCAAGAAATGATATAATCTAGCTGAATATGGATTCTTCCAACAACCAAATAGAGGAAATAAAAAATAGGCTGGACATCGTAAACGTAATTGAGAAGTATGTTAAATTAAAACGTGCTGGGAAAAACTACTCTGGACTTTGTCCTTTTCATAGTGAGAAAACTCCTTCTTTCATAGTAAGTCCTGACTTACAAAGATATAAATGCTTTGGATGTGGGCAAACAGGAGATATTTTCAATTTCTTACAGGAAATAGAAAGTATAGATTTCCCAGAAGCATTAGAAAAACTTGCAAAAGAGGCTGGTGTAGAACTTAAGAAAACTCCATACAATTCAAAATATAAAACATTAGAAGAAATTAACTACAAAGCTACTAAATACTTTTACAACCAACTTAAGGAGAGTAATAAAGCCTTAAGATATATGAGAGAGAGAGGTTTTAATGATACTTCCCTAAAAGAATTTGGGGTAGGTTATGCCCCCAGATATCCTCAGTTAAAAGAATACCTTTTAAAAAGTAAGAGTTACTCCCAAAGGGAGCTTCTTGACTCCGGATTATTTACTTTAAAAAATAAAGAGATCAAAGAGAAATTCTACAACAGAATTATGTTTCCAATTCGTTCTAAAAGAGGCAAGGTACTTGCTTTTACTGCAAGAGTTTTACCAGGGAATGATTGGGGACCCAAGTACATGAACTCTCCTGACACACCAATATTCCACAAGAAGGAAAATCTTTTTGGACAATACGAATCAAGGCAAGAGATAAGGAAAGCTGACCTTGCGATAATATGTGAAGGATCAACCGATGTAATATCAGCCCATCAGCATAATATAAAAAATATCGTAGCTCCACTTGGTACAGGCCTAACTCAGGAGCAATTAGAAAATCTCTCAAAAATAACAAAAAATTTCCTGTTTTTCTTTGACAGTGATGAGGCCGGTAAAAATGCTTTGATCAGAGCCTTCAAATTGGCTTCTGAACTTAAACTTACTCCATACGCTACCTCTTCAGAACCATACAAAGATATAGATGATTTATTACAAAAGGATCCTAAGAAAATGAAAAAACTTATTAACAATAAAAAAGAAGCTTTTTTCTTTATTCTTACTGATTATTTAGCAAATAAGAATCTTAATAAGCTTGAGGACCTAGAGAAGGTGAGAAACTTTATAGGCTCTTTGCTTTTTTCTGTGAAAGATAAGGATGTAAAAAATTATTACAGTCGTAAAGCCTCAAGCATTACCAAGATTGATTCTCTTAAACCTGCTCGTTTTGATAAGTCAAAAAACCCTAATAAAACGGCTCTTTCGCATCATCGTGTGAAAGAGGCCGATAATAAACTCTACAGGGGATATCTTCAGCGACTACTGTTACTGGATACCATAGAAGAAAAATATCTTCTTGAAAAAGAGCTACTTGCCCCTACCCAGTTACAAGAATTGTATTCTGAAATTTTAAAACATTACAAAAAAGGTAAAGAAAATCTCTATTCTAAACTACATGACAGTGATACAGTAGGAAAAACCTTTGAAGAAATAATTTTTGACCTTACAAATATCCCAACCAACAAAGAAGATGTTACCAAGGAACTTGAGACAATCATAAAAAGAATTAAGGTAGAAAATTTAATGGCTAAACAAAAAGAACTAAGCATGAAAATTGCTCTTGCAGAAGAAAGTGGAAAAAACAAAGAAGCCCAGAAGTATCTAAAGGAATTAATTGAGATAAATAACCTTTTAAAAGGGAAAAAATAATGCCTGACATTTCAGAATATGATAAATTAGATTACGACTATTCCACATACTGGAAACAGAGAGAATACGAGAATCTTTCTGAGAAAAATATTTTAAACAAAATATTTTCAGAAAAAAGAGGAAACTGGTTTCTAGACATTGGAGGATCATATGGAAGATTAGCTTCTACATATACCCAACAGTACAAAAACCCAATAATAATTGACTACTCTTTGAAAACTCTAATAAGAAATAAAAATATAGTTAAAGATAAATATCCCAACATTGAATTAATAGCGGCAAATGCTTACAAAATGCCTTTTAGAGACTCTTCTTTTGATGGGGCACTCATGGTAAGAGTACTGCACCACATAGAAAACCCTGAAAAATATTTTAAAGAAGTAAAAAGAATTCTCAGAAAAGACTCTACATATGTACAAGAGTTCGCTAATAAAGTACATATAAAAGCAAAAGTAAGAGAACTTCTGAAATTTAATAAAGATTTTTTTAATAAAAAACCGTACCAACAACCAATTGGAGCTAATCTAGAAGGTTCTGGAAAAAAACAGGGTGGAATCTTTTTAAATTATCATCCTGCACACATAAGGATATTGTTCAATAAGCTTGGCTTTAGAGTAAAAAGAAGGTTTGGATGCTCCTTCTTAAGATCTCCCTTTGTTAAACAAATACTAGGACAGGACGTCATGCTTTTCTTTGAAAAAATCATGCAAAATACTCTGTCTTGGACAAACATATCTCCAAGTATCGTTTTTGAAACTGTTTTAAAGAAGAAAGAAGAGGAAAAAGTAAAATATAATAATATACAAGAGATTTTAGTGTGTCCCTCCTGTAAAGGCGATCTCTCTTTTGAGGGTCAAGATCAAGCTTTGTGTAAAAATTGCTCTAGTAAATTTTTTAAAAAGGATAGCATATGGGATTTCAGGGTCAAATAGTTGAAAGTAAAAAATCTCTTGGTCAAAATTTCTTTATAAACAAGAATTTAGCTAAGCAAATCAGTGATACTGTATTACAAGAAAATCCTGATGTAATAGTGGAAATAGGACCTGGGACTGGGTCATTTACACAACTTCTCTCTCAAGGAACCTTCAAACTAATCCTAATTGAAAAAGATAACTCCTTGGCAAAATCATTAACTGAAAACTATCAATCTGCTACTGTCGTGAACTCCGATTTTTTAGAATGGAATTTAGATGAGTTAGTACAGTACAAAGAAAAAGGGATTCTTTTCTTTGGCTCTCTTCCTTACAATGTTAGTAAACCAATAATTAAAAAGATTATAGAATCTAAATATTTTAATACAAATGCTTACTTTATTATTCAAAAAGAAGTAGCTCAAAAATACACAACCTTAAAACCAAATAGCAGTTATCTCTCTACATGGACTCGTCTTTATGCCGTTGTAACAAAGCTTCTTGACATATCCCCCGAATCATTTAAACCAAGGCCAAGGGTTAACAGCTCCTTTGTTAGATTTTCTCCAAGTCAATTTAATCCTGATATAAACAAAGAAGCTTTTGAGAAATTTTTAAAAGTTTGTTTTAAACAACCTCGCAAAACTTTAAGGAATAATCTTAAAAACAGTTTTGCTTTTGAGAATGAAAAAGCTAATGAGCTTCTTTCTCAGAGACCTCAACATTTATCTTTAAGCGAATTTGTCTTTCTTTTCAGTAATGCCAAATAGGTTTTGATATAATACAAAGATGAAGAAAAAGAGAAAACAAGAAGAGAAGGAAAAACAGCTAGATCTCGGTATAAAAGAACCTTTCAAGAACAGATTTTTTAAGATAAAAAGGTCTATTGATTTTGCTATATTAAAGTTTGAAGTAAGAAAGTTTTTAAAAGATCCTCTTGTATGGGCTACTTTGATTATTACTGTTGTCTTAATAGCACAACAAATTTATTTTATATCAACAAATCTAGCACAATTACCTGTATATGTTCCTGTATTTAGGTATTTTATATCTATTCCTAGTAAGCTTGTTGTTAAGGATTATATAATTATATTTCCAACTATTTCTGTGGTTGGACTTCTTCTTTCTTTCTTATTCACTTCAAGATATTATAATAGTGAAAAGGGATTAACTAAGATTTTACTATTTACATCATTACTTTGTACTATATCACAAACCCTTATTTTAATTGATTTAATTAACCTTTTTTAATATGGATTTTTCATCAGTAACTTCATATCTAAATGCGCTTTTAAATCATCTTCCAACATTGGCTCAAAATACAGAGTATGGAAAATACCTAGAATACTGGCCCATTTTTTTAATTGGAGTTCTTGCCTCTCTTTTCTTAACTCCTGTCTTGGGATATATTGCTACAAAAAACAATATTACATACATTCCAAAGCAAGGGAGAAAAGAGTTTGATAATCCCTTAAAAGCCCTCCATGAAGGCATTACTCCTTCTTTGGGAGGACTTGCTATTACTATTCCTGCTCTTTTAGCTATTATATTTTTCTTTAAACTTGATACTTTCACAATCCCTATTGTTCTTTCTCTTTCTGTATTGATAATAGGTGCAACATTGGATGACATTTTCAACCTTCCTCCTAAGAGACAAATTGTTTTTCAAATAATTGCCGCTGGTATTATAGCTTTTTCTGTACTTAACATAACCTCTATACCCTTCCTAGACATTGATTTAAGTCTTTTTACTTTGAACTTTTCTACCTTTGGAATCCAGCAATCTCTTGCAATCCCTGGAGATATATTCCTGTTTCTTTGGCTAATTGTTTGTATTAACGCAGTTAAGTGGACGGCAGGTTCTCCTGGCATTATAGAGGCAAACTCTTTGGTAATTTTCTCTTTGATTTTTGTTATTGCAATTAGAAGTAATTCAGTTTTTTCCTCAGCAATAAGTATTTTAATGGCTGGCAGCTTACTTGTTTTTCTAATCTTCGCTTTTCCTCCACAAAAAATAATGACAGGATCTTCAGGGAAATCTGTTTATGGATTCTTGGTCTGTATCTTAGCTATAGTGGCAGACACTAAGATTTCTACTACTGTAATGCTTTTAATGCTACCTTTAATAGATTTTGTGTATGTAATTATTAAAAGATATTTAACTTACAGACCTAAAAATTTGGGGGAATTAATGAAATTAAGCGGACCAGATCATTTACATCATCAGTTAATGAAACTTGATCTCTCTCGGTCACAGCTTGTACTAATTGAAATGTCTGCAACTCTTTTTCTTGGTTCCTTTGCAATATTAACCACTGGAGCAGTTAGGTACTTTACATTAACTATATCTTTAGCTTTTGGAATAGCCTTTATTGTGTATGCAAATATACATGCTTCTAGAAGGAAAGAGAAGGAAGAAAAGGAAAAAAGTCCCGAGTCAAAATATTCATACTAAGACATAATTTTCCTTAATTACTAGCCCAATAATATTTCCCTTCCAAAGACGACACTATAGGACCTGGAAGCTAAGCCTCTTAGTGCATATAATTAAAGATGATGAAAAAGAATAAAATGGCCTTAATAATAATTGTTTTTGTACTTACCCTTTCGGTCTTATTATATTTTATTCCCATTAACCGTTTAATAGGGAAACTTCCTTTCATTAACCAATTTTACAATAACACTACTCTTGAGATATTAACAAAAAGAGGAAAAGCGAGAGTATGGGTAAATGAGAAAGATTACGGAGAGACTCCAACTACAATTGAAAATCTTCCAGAGGGGACATATTTAATTGAGTTAGAAAAAATAGAGGAAGGTAATTCCTTTTACGAAAAACAAACTTTTCAGATAGAGTTAACTAGAAATACTTCTGCCAGAGTAGATTTGGAAATAGGGCCAGATAATTTACTACATGGAATTATTCTTTATTACACTCCCATAAGAACGTCTTCACAAGACGGATTTTTAACCGTAATAAGTAATGTGGAAGATGCAAGAGTCTTCTTGGACACTGAGTTTCTTAAGGTTACTCCAATTACTAACTTGAGCCTAAAAGAGAATCAGTATGAGGTTAAAGTTACTGCTTTAGGTCATGAGGATGTAACAATTCCTGTTCTAATTAGAAATAATTATGCTTTAAATTTAAAAACTTTCCACTTCCCTATTCCCGTTGCTTTCGAAAGTTTAGAAGGAGAGCCTCAAGAAATGGATGAAGAATCTCAAGAAGAAGATGGGGAAGTAATTGATATTTCCGAGGAGGAAAATACAGATGAGTAATCTAAGATTAAATAAAATTAAACCACAAACTCCCATTTCCATAATAGTACATGGAGGAAATAGGGTTGGTTACTTAACTGCAAAAACCTTAATAGAACAGGGTTGTTATGTTGTTATCATAGATAGATTTAACAGTGAGACCAAGAAGTATCTTTCAGAACTTAAGAAGTCTGAACTTTTTGATTTTTTTGACTTTAAGGGGTTTAATACTCTTTTTAAAAATGTAAAGAGGTTTGATTACTTATTTTATTTTTTAAATAGTCATCTTTCTAAACCAGAATTTGACAGTAAAGAGTTTCTTCAGGAGACTAAGATTTTAGAAGAAACCCTTGTTAATACCAAGAAAAATCATGGAAAATTTTCTCTGATTACTTCCTTACCTTTAAACAGAGAGCTTGCTAACAGGGTAAATAATGAGAAGCTTTCTACGCCTTCTCCTTATTCAAATATGGAATTACAGAAATATTGTGAGACTTTAGCTGCAGAGTTTAAGGATAAGTCTAATCTTAATTTAAGAATATTAAGATTGGGGACAGTAATTGGAAGTGGTGTTGAAAAAGTAGACAATGAAATACTACATAACTTACTAAGCGATACTGTTAAAAAGAGTCAAATTACAATAAAAGGGGAAGGTTTGGATATGCACTCCCTAATCCACGAAGCCGATGCTACCTATGGAATCCTAAAGCTCTCTTTTTCTGACAACACCAAAGGTGAAGTTGTATCTTTAGCAAATAAGAATGACTACACTACACTCTCTTTGGCATACAAATTACTAGAACTTAATACTGAGGCTCGAACTATTAGGTTTGTGGAAAATCCTGAAAGCCAGTTCATTGTACAAGACCTGTATGTTCCCGCTCCTCATGCTACTAAATATGGGTGGGCTCAACAGGTAACTTTAGAAGAAGCCTTGGTTGAGCAAATTCAAGAATATTACGACTCTACAAACAAAACATGGAATATGGAAGAAAAGGGGCGGAAGAAAGAAAAACATAAAGACAATATTACAATAGGCAAAACAAAATTAGGAGCATTTCTCTCTGGACTTTTTAGTCCTGTTAAGAAGGCTGTCGAAAAGAAAGAAGAGAAGACGTTTGATTCAAAAAAGTTTATTACTGTACTGTTATCTTCAATTGGAATATTAGCACTAACTTACTTTGTGATATATCCTATCCTTGGAACATTAATTGGAGTCTTTTTAATTAATTCTTCCATTAAGGATCTTACTACATCTGCTTTAGATATGGATCAAAACAAAAGCAAAAGAAACATAGAAAGGTTAGACAGAAATATCACAAGAGTAGCTCAAAGCGTTGACAGTATGTATTGGATCTTTAGGATAACAGGTAAAGATGAGCTGTATGACAATAGCACGCAACTCATCCTAGGAGCCCAGTACACAGTACAGGGAGCAGCAGAGCTAATAGAGGCTGTCTACCCCTTAACCGAATATATCAGGGATTTTGAGCCAGCCCTAGACTTCCAAACCTCAACTCCTACTACCACGCGAGAGTATCGTAGTTACTTAGAAGAAATTGAAAAAAACAGTTATAAACTTGAAGAGGCTTCCTACAAAATTTCACTTGCTTCCCAAATCATTAACAACCTTAATACAACAGTCTTTCCTAATTCTTTACAGAATAAAATTCTTGAGGTTAAAGATATAATCTCTCAACTACAAGAAGGAACCGAGAGTTTTACAGAAGTAAATTCTTTCCTCCCTGACCTACTTGGGATCTCTGGAAGAAAAAGGTACTTAATTTTGTTGCAAAATGAAACTGAAATTAGAAGTACTGGTGGATGGCTTACTAGTTATGGGGTTATTGGAATAGAAGGGGGACAAATTAGAGAGCTTTTTGTTGACGATATATACAATGCGGATGGAACTTTAAGAGTACAAAATAAAAGATATATTCCCCCAAGGTCAATGGCTAATGCTTTAGAAATTACCGAATGGCCTTTTGCTCTGGTTAACTGGTATCCTGATTTACTTGACACTTTAAACGAAGCCGAACCCTTTATTAAAGACCTTGGAAAAGGAAATAGTATAGACGGATTAATAACAATAGATGTAACCTTTGTACAAAGGCTTCTTGAAAGATGGGGAGGAATAGAAGTCCCTGGGGAAACAGAATTAGTAACAAGTGATAATCTACATAGTAAAATTTTTGAAATGCACAAGGAGTTTACTCCTGGCTCTACTAGAAAAGCAACTTTTTTAGCAAATTTGGCAAACGAAATTGTTAAAAAGATCCTTTCTATGAATGTTGGGGAATTAATGGAGATAGGAGATATCTTTGAAAATACTTTAGACGAAAAACATTTACAAGCAACCTTTAAAAACAGAGATGCTTTTAACTTCTTTAGTAGTAGAAATTGGGCTAACTCTATGGGTGCTGAGTACAACAGTGCCCCTATAACAATTGATTGGAACTGGGGAGGGAACAAAGCCAACCTATATCTTGATAAAAACCATAATCTAAATATCAACATTAGAGATCTAGACACCATAGATTTTACATACTCCTTAACTGTAGAGAATTCTTCCTCTTCCGAAACATATCCTGAGGGAGAATATATTAATTACCAAAGGGTGTATGTACCCGCAGAAGCAGCAATTTTAAAAATTAGCGGACTAGAAGAAAATGAGTATAGTGTGTTTAGAGAAAGTGGCTTTAAAGTTATAGGAGGATGGTTTAATGTACCAATAAGGTCTACAGAGACATTAGAGATATCATACAGAATTGAAAGAGGACAGGAAGGAAGTAATTTCCCAATCGTCTTAGAAGAACAAAACGCCTTCTTTAATGTAAACCTCTTTAAACAACCAGGGGAAAAGAGACATGCTTACAAATTAGACATTTCCTACCCTTCTACATGGAACCTTGAAAGCTCTAGAGGTTTAAATAGTATTAGTAACCAACTATCTGGAAGGTTTGAATTAAACCAAGATTTGCAGTTCCCAATAATTTGGAGAATACCTAATTAATAGAACTTAAACGGTAACTTTGGAGTTCTTCTTTAAGTGTGTATATACCTCTAAAATCTCTTCTAGAGTAACTTCTCTTTTACTTGAAAATTTCTTAATTTCTCCAACACTTAAATCTGCATTTATAGGAACCCTATTACTCATTCCAAGAGGCGGAACATATGTTGCAATATTCCTTGATTTACAATTATGACATGAAAAGTGTATAATAACCGATACTCCAGAGTTCTGGATTATATTAACATCGTCTGTATTATACGCAGTGCCACATTTATCACAAAACTTCGCAACGGAGTCTAAAAAAAACTGTTTCTTTTCCTGTATGTTATTATCTTTTCTGTCCATATATAAAATTATACCACACACTATAAATGTCAGATAAAAGTAAATCCATTAAATATTTAGTTAAGAAAGGGAAGGAACAAGGCTTTCTTACACAAGAAGATCTTCTTGACATATTCCCAACCATAGAGGAAGAAATAGAGCTTTTAGATGAGATCTTTGAGAAATTACAAGAGAATGAAATAGAGGTGCTAGAACCAGAAGACGATCTTACTCCTGAAGAGAAAGAAGAGCTTACTCTTGAAAAAAAGATCAAGATACTAAAAACTATCCAGACAAATATTTCCACAGATGCCATAAGGTCCTACCTTTATGAAATTGGAAGAATTCCTTTACTAACAGGAGAGGAAGAGGTAATCTTGGCTAAAAGGATAGAGAAGGGAGATGAGGAAGCTAGACAATTATTGACTACTGCTAACCTAAGGTTGGTTGTAAGTATTGCAAAGAAATACAGCAAGAGTAATTTAGAGCTTCTAGATTTAATACAGGAGGGGAATATTGGTTTAATGAGGGCTGTTGAGAAATTTGACTACACTAAGGGTTTTAAATTCTCTACCTATGCTACATGGTGGATTAGGCAGGCTATAACTAGAGCCATTGCTGACCAAGCTAGAACAATTCGTATACCAGTACATATGATTGAAACAATTAATAAGTTTAATAAAACAGGAAATATTTTAGCTACCAAACTTGGAAGACCTGCAACAGATGAAGAAATTGCAAAAGAAATGGATATTGAGGTAGAAAAAATTGCACAAATAAGAAAAATTAAACAAAACCCAACCTCGCTTGCAACTCCTATAGGGGAAGAAAAGGACAGTAAGTTACAGGACATAATCCCTGATGACTGGTCACAATCTCCAGAGGATTACGCTACAGGAGAATATCTTAAAAACCAATTACACGAGATCCTTGATAGTCTTCAAGATAGAGAAAGAAGAGTTTTGTCTTTAAGGTTTGGCTTAGATGATGGAGTATCTAGAACCTTAGAAGAGGTGGGTAAAGAATTTGGTGTAACCAGGGAAAGAATCCGGCAGATAGAGGCAAAGGCGTTAAAGAAACTTAAAGAAAAATCTACTCAACAGAAACTAGACGATTATATAGACTAATCCCTTTCTGTTAAAGTAAGAAATACATTAGGAGTCACAGGAAAGTAATTTGCTGTTCTCTCAGAGACCATCTCCAACTCCTCTAAGTTAAAAGATTCTGCTAATTGGTTCGTGTGTTCCTGAGCGTTGGGATTAATAGTTATTTCTGAGCTCTTAAAATAAACATACAATCCAACCCAGACTAAAACCACTACCAAAAGCATTATTAAAACAAACAAAGATCTTTTAATTGTTTCCATTTATCTGATTATAAAAATTATCGTTTTCTATATGATATATACGCAAATTAACCCTAAACGAACTTAGGCCATCTTCTGATTCTTGTGTAGAATAGGAGAGAGCCTCCACCACAGGATACATAGGGAGTTCTTCTAAATCTCTAAGTAAACCTATTATATTAGCCTGTCTTCCCCTAATATTAAACGCTAAGGTATATGGTACCAAGACAGTAGTCCCCGCCCTATAGTTCTTGCCCCTGTGCGCATCGAAACTAAGAGAGGTAAGAGAAAATCCATTCCTAGAGACAATTGCCTCCATATTAGCTAAAAGTAAACTAAAGTTGTCATTAGCAGGAAATATTAATTCCAAATCATCAAAAGCTTCCCTATTAGCTACATACTCTTTATCTAATTCACTCAATGTGTTTATCTTTTTCTCTAAGAGATCATTTGTTCTAGTTTTAGCTTTAATCTCACTATTTATTGTAGATATAGTCGTTATCGTGGGTCTAATAGCAAAAACAATAAGTACGATGGTAATAAATATAGAAAACCCAAAGAAAATATAAGACCTCTTTTTCTCTGGAGATTCTTTTATTATTTTTATGTATTCTGCTGTATTTACATTTTTCTCTTTCATACTTATTTTTAAATTTTAATCCACAGGGTTTAAACTAAATGTAACTCTTACGCTAATTTCTGCATCTTCTTTCGTTATGGAAAACCTTACCCCATGATAGTCGGGGTTGTTTTTTAATGCTGACTCATAGTTTTTAACAGTATCTAAGTTGGAGGAAATAATATGCAAAGAAACATCCCCCTCATCATAAGAAAGCGTTTGTAAAGAAAGAGTACTTGGAACCCCACTTAATAATTCACTTATCTCCCTTGAGTTAATATCTTGTCCCTCTCTAATTTTCTGCACATCCGACAGAAGAACTTGGTAGTTTTCAAAAAGAATAGCATTCCTTTTCCAACTTTCGTTTGTAAGCAAAACAACCTTATTATTAATATCTTCCGTAAGATCATTATTTTTTCTATCTAGGATAAATCTTGAAAAAAAGACTCCTAAAACTACAACCTGAACAGCTATTAAGAGATATTTTCCTACAGTAACAAGCCAAACATAGGCATTCCTCCATACATCTGAAGAGGTATATTGTATATCTAGAAAATTGATTGATTTTGGTTGTTCTTTTTTACCAAACATAGGGCAGTATTAAACTTTTTATTGGTTTTAGTATAGCATATATTAAAACTTACGAAACCTTGTCAAAAAGAATAATTTTTTCTCTCTCTTTAAGAGCTTTTGCCGCTTTCTTCGCACTTACAGGGATTATTGGTTCATAAGATTGTATAACTATTTTAAGTAAGTAGCTTAAATTATTAAGAATGTTTTCTGCTTCCTCCTTGCTTCTTTCTTTGTTCCATGGCTCTTCTTTTGTAATATATTTATTACCCCAATCTGTAAGTTCATCTATCTTTTCTCCTGCAAGGGCTATCTCATAGTCATCATAGAGCTCTTCTATCTCTTCTTTAAATTTCCCTACTTTCTCTTTGAAAGCCTTTTTTACTTTCCCTTCATTATTAATTTCAATCTCTTTACTATTTGCCAAGTGTATAACTCTGTTTAATAGATTCCCAAAATTATTTGCTAGTCTTGAATTGTACATATTAATAAGGTCATCCTCTTTATAGGCAGAATCCGCATAAGTAGCTATACCTGTTAAGAGATAAAATCTCACTATTTCGGCACCAAATTTTTTTTCTTGGTCAAATGGGGATATCACATTTCCTAATGTCTTGGCCATCTTTCTTCCATCAGGACCCAAGATCATTCCATGTTCAAGGAGTCTTTGACTTTGTTGTAACCCAACAGAAGCTAACATCCCTTGCCATATACTACCTTGAAATCTTAGATTATCTGTACCAAAAAGCTGTATCCCTGGCCACCATTCATTTAGCTTTTTTTCATCAGTACCAAACCCCAAAACATTAACATAGTTAGTTAGGGCGTCAAACCAAACATAAAAGACTTGCTCTGGATCTCCAGGAACCTCTATACCCCAAGGAAGGTTTTCTTTTAATCTAGATATACTAATATCCTCGGTCTCAGTAATTGTTTTTTTTAATTCTCCTAATTTTTTCTTTGGTTTTAAAACTTCAGGATTTTCCTCCAACCATTTAAGAAGATGTTCACTGTATTTAGATAATTTAAAAAAGTAATTTTCCTCTTCTTTTAATTCTGGTTCTTTGTCATGGTATGGACATTTACCCTCTACAAGGTCTTTTTCTGTAAGAAAACTTTCGCATCCTACACAGTAAAGCCCACTGTATTTCTTTTTGTAAATATCTCCTTTTTCATCGCATCTTTTCCAGAATTCTTGTGCCGCCTTGTGGTGTTTTGGATCAGAGGTTCTGTAAAAATAATCATATTCTACAAAAAAGAGTTTACAGAAATGTTTAAATCTTTGAGAATATTTGTCTGTAAAGTCTTGTACTGTACTGCCTTCTTCTTTTGCCTTCTCAAATATCTTTTGTCCATGTTCGTCTGTTCCTACATTAAAAAAGACGTTTTCTTTCCCTAATTTATTTCTAAAGTATCTTGAGATTGCATCTGCTTGTACAAATTCTAAAGCATGACCAATGTGGGGTTCAGCATTAACGTAGGGGAGGGTTGTTGTAATGTATAGTTTTTTATTTTTGTTCATAGTGATGATTATATAATGATTTAGCCTTAATTAAAATCTTAAAACCCTGTAAAAAATCTTTAAACGTTTCTTTGTCTCTCCTTTTGCGCTTATGATGGGAGGGTCATTAACAACACGATTTCAATATCGCTGACCTTCCCATCTTTTCCTCTATGAAAATCTTAGAATATATTTCTCTAAATCTGTTGAGCCATTAATACCCCTTCTGCAAGGTCTAACTTTACTAATTCTTGCCATACTGCCTCTGTAACAAAAGGCATAAAAGGATGCATTATCTTAAGGTTTTCTTTTAAATGGAACAATATTTCTCCCATTAACTCCTCTCTTTGTTCTGGGAAATTAGCTGCTTCTTTTTTTATTTCCTCTATCCATACATCGCAAAATTCATGCCAAAAGAATTCTCTTATTTTTTCCGCTCCAAGGTTAAATCTGTAATTTTCTATATGCTCTGAGACCTTAGCAACATGTTCTAGTGTTCTTTTAAAACGTTTTTCTTGGGCATAACCCAAAGAAGGATCACCTATCCTCAACTCCCTTAAAGATGCTTCATAGTTCACAACTATTTTAAAATCTAAATCCTCCATATTCATAATTACAAACCTACTAGCATTCCATACCTTATTTACAAAATTTCTATTCCCTCTTATCTTTTCCTCCCTTACGGGAGCATTTGCCCCTGGCAAAGCATCTGAATAGTACCAAAGTCTTAGAGCGTCTGCACCATACTTTTCAAATATTTCCCTAGGCTCTACACTATTTCCCTTAGATTTAGACATTTTAGATCCATCTGGGGCTAAGATCATGCCTGTTAGAAATATGTCTGGGAATGGTAATTGCTCTGTTTTATACAACCCCATCATTACCATCCTTGCAGACCACCAAAAAAGGATATCTCTTGCATGTATCATCATTTGGGTAGGGTAGTACTTTTCAAAATCTTCTCCACTAGATCCTCCTAAAGTAGAAAATGGCCACTGGCCTGAACTAAACCATGTGTCAAAAACATCTTCTTCCTTTTCCCAAACCTCGTTGTCTTGAGCTTCAGGTTTTTCTTCTACAGCACGAGCTTCTCCTGTCCCTTCCGTTTCTATCCCTGTTTCTTTTTCATAATCTTTAACGCTTTTACCCTCATTTTCTTGCAACCAGTCATGTAATCTCTTTCCCCCACTGTACCAAACAGGGATTCTTTGTCCCCACCAAAGTTGGCGGGATATACACCAAGGCTGGATGTTTTCAAAAAAATGAGCTAGAGCCTTTTGTTGGCCCTCTGGATATACCTTAAGGTTTCCTTTCTCTATCTCTTTTAAAGCCTCTTGAGCAAGAGCGGAAACATCTAAATACCATTGGTTAGATATTATTGGCTCAATGTTTGTTCTACACCTTTCACAGACCGTTACTTCGTGTTTTGTGTTTTCCATTTTTTCTAACAATCCTAATTCGTCTAGTTCTTTTACTAGTGCTTTTGAGCATTCTACTGTTTGCATTCCTTTAAATCTCTCTGGAATATCTCCTTCCATTAGGCCCTGTTCGTTAATTACATTTACAATGTCTAAATTGTGTTTCTGGCCTAAGTCAAAGTCAACAGGGGAGTGTGCAGGGGTTACTTTTACAGCACCTGTTCCTAATTCCATATCTACTTCCTCATCCGCAATGATAGGGATTTCTCTTTCTGTTATTGGTAGTAATACTTTTTTACCAATATATTTAGCATATCTTTTGTCTTTAGGATGTACTGCTACAGCAGTGTCTCCTAACATTGTTTCTGGTCTTGTAGTTGCTACTGTAATGTATTCATCAGGATTGTCTACTACAGGGTATTTAATATAGGCAAAGATTCCTCTTTTAAGTTCATGTTCTGTGTCAATATCTGCCAATGCAGTATTACAGTTTGGACATTGGTTAATAATCCTCTTATCTCTGTAAATTAATCCTTCTTTAAACATTTTAAAGAAAGTTTCGTAGACAATTTTTGTTAATTTAGGGTCTAGGGTAAAAAGTTCTCTACTGTAATCTGCAGAAAGCCCTATCCTTTTTTCTTGTTCTCTAGCATTTTCTACGTTTTCCATACAAAACTTATATGTTTCTTCGTAGAATTTTTCTCGTCCTAAATCTTGTTTACTTTTACCTTGTTCTTTAAGGTGTTGTTCAAAGACACTTTCTGTCTGTATACCTGCATGATCTTTTCCAGGAAGTAGGAGGGTGGGATGTCCAGTCATTCTCATGTATCTTCCCATTACATCATGGAAAGAGTAACCACATACATGACCTAGGTGCAAATTACCGTTTGCGTTTGGAGGGGGGAGAGTTATAGTGAAGGGTTTTTTGACGTCGTGTCCTACCTTTTGAAGATGTTTTGCCATATTGTCCGGGTTTGTTAACCCAGAGTCTTCCCAGAGAGAGTATGTTTCCATTTCTAGGTCAGAATTGTATGCTTTTGGTAATTCTTTCATCTTTATATGGGCATTATATCAGGAAAAAGAGGGAAGGGGGAGGAAAGTTTTCATATCTCGGATTGGTGTTTGCCATTCTAGCCCAAATCAACCCTAAAAAGTAAATTTCCTCTTTTGCCTCTTAATGCAATTCTGTTAAAAAACAAACTATTTGGTAAATTCTCTTTAAAATAATTCCAACATTCATCTGCTTTCTCTCTTTTTGTATAATTCGCTAAATTAATATGATTTGCTATACATTCTTCATCCTTAACTAAACCTGCTATCTTTTTTACATTTTTAATATAGTTATCATTAGTATTTATGTCCATATCCTTTGTAATACTATCTAACTTAGTATATATCTCTTTTCTTTGAGGGAATCTTAATGCAATCCATGTATATGGTTTTTCTATTTTGTAATTAGGTTGCATATCTGTTTTGGTTAGTTCCCATTCCTTTTGGTATATAGTAAAGGGTTTTAGAGTATTAGATATTGATTCTAGATTAGTTTTTAATATTTCAATATCATTAGTATTTACTTCTGTAAGAGTAATATGTGTGTCTGAGGTTAGTGGTTTGTTTTTAAATCTAAAATCATTTTGATATATGTGGTTACGGAGATTATTTAAGAGTTTTAGATCCTTTTCCTCTGGGATTGCAACTATGTGATATGTCATAGGAAGATTATAGCATTAAGGGAAAGGGTGGTAATACACGACACTCATCCCAACTCTTCCATCAAATCCCTAATTATCTTCTTATCTATATCCGTTATTTCTAGCTTTAATGCTTCTTCTAAAGAAAACTCCCTTATACCACCTTTTTTGTGAATGTTTAAAGACTTAATATCCGGAGCCTTTGCTACATACATATGATATGTTAATTCTAAATCTGGTTTATTAGAGGGTATAAATGTGTATTTATTAAAATATTTGTAATTTTCTACATTAAAACCCATTTCTTCCTCTATTTCTCTTTTCATAGCTTGTTCATGTGTTTCTCCCTCTTCCATACTACCTCCAAAGAAACTCCATTGTTCACCATGTTTATTTATTCTTCTTCTATCTTCTAAAAGAATTCTGTTATCATCTGTTACAAATATTACACCAGCGCATGAGATTTTTTTCATGGGGATATTATAGCAAAGGAAGGGTTAATTTATTCTGTTAATTCCTTATCTACTTCCTCTATTAGTTTAAATATATTTCTTGACCTTGTGGGTCCATTCCACACCTTAATAATGGCAAGTACTAACTTCTTTAAAAATGGAGATTCAAATTCATAGGGTATAACAGATTGTACTATGTAATTCATATCCCAATAATCCTTACTTGCATCAAAATTCAGATCCTTTGCTATCTCCTGATATATTTCATTTTGTAGTAAATATGCAAACATTTGTTCCATCTTATATGCTATTCCATAGGGAGAATTCTCAAGCTCTGGGTATTTTAGTACTATTCTTTTTACTACATCATTTTCTGTCCACTCAACTTGTCTTAACATTAGGTGAAATGCCTCATGTATTGCACTAGACACTGCTCTAGAACCTCTGTTGTAGTCAATTAGGATAGTATCTGGGCTTTCAAAATCTGCTTCTTTCGAATATTTTATCTTTATTAAAGGCTCTACCCATCTTAATCCTGTCTTTTTTGTAATTCTTATTAAAAAATCTGATTTCTTTAAGGTTTCTAGAAATTTATTATGTTGGTCTCTCCCTATTTTTAACTTTACAGCATCAAGGGTACAAATAATTTCTTGTGTTAAATTAGTTTTAATCTTAATGTCCATATGAATAAAATTATATCAGGAAAAAGAAGGGGGGAGATGAAAGTTAAAGGGTCCGACCTACCCCCACCTTGAAATCTATAAGCACAAACCCTAGTACTAGGGCGCCAAAAAGGTCTAACCTAGGTCGGACCCTTCAACTACCTCCAAACCTCTTCGCAACAAGGTCACAAAAAGGTATGACTTAGGAAAGACCTTTCTCTTAGAACAACTCTCCTTCAATGTGTGCTATAATACCCCACTTCAAATATTAACCCTCTTAGAGTAACTTTCCAAACACACTCTCTTTCGAACCTGTATAATGGTTTGTAAGAATAGGTTGGAAAGTGTAATTAAATAATTTAGATAATATAAACAAACAATTTAAAATGAATAACAAGCAAGAACTACTTAACCTATGTACACTCTCGGGAACTACCGAAATTGGAAGAAATTCTAATTTTGTACAATATGGTGACGAAATAGTAATGATAGACGCCGGATACTCTTTTCCAGGGCATGAAATGTATGGAATAGACTACATAATCCCAAACGTAAGCTATCTTAAAAAGAACAAACATAAAATAAAAGCAATTTTAATAACACACGGTCATTTAGACCACATAGGAGCATTAAAATGGATACTCCCTGACCTAGACTACCCTCCGATATATGCGGGTGGATTTGCAAAAGCCTTAATAGAAGCAAAAATGAAGGAGTACAAGATGGAAAAAAAGGTCAAGATTGTTGGTGTAGACAGAAAAACAAGAATGTCTGTAGGAACACACTTTAAAGCAAGTTTCATTGGAATAAATCACAGTATCCCAGATGCATTCTCTATCTTTTTAGAAACTCCAAAAGGAAACCTTTTCTTCTCAGGAGACTTTAAGATAGACAAAAGCCCTGCAAACGAACCAGAAAGTGATTATGCAAAATTAAGAAGCTTACAGGGCAAAGTAGATCTTGCCCTAATGGACAGTACTAATGCTTCTGTACCTGGGAAATCACCTTCTGAAACAAAAATTGCAGAGAATTTAGAACAAATTATAGCGGGACACGATGGTAGGGTTATAGTGGCCGCATTCTCTTCTCTAATAACTAGGCTTTACTCTTTAATTGAGATTGCTAAGAAGACAAACCGTAAGGTAGTACTCTCCGGAAGAAGTTTAGAACAAGCAATAGCTATAGCTAGAGATAAAAGGTACATACAGATAGATGACAGATTTTTAATTAAAGAGAGAGACATTAAAAAATATCCTGAAAAAGAAATCCTCATTCTCTGTACTGGAAGCCAGGCTGAAAGGTATGCTGCATTGAATAGAATTTCACTTAATGAACATAAATATATCAAACTCAAGAAGAGTGACTTAGTAATAATGTCTTCTTCTGAAATCCCTGAGAATATTACAAAGATAGAAAAAATGACAGACAGACTTCTAACCTTTGACATAGAGCTCATCAAGGACAATGTAAACATGAAAATTCACTCAACAGGTCATGGGAACCAGGAAGACATACAGATGATACTTGAGATGATAAAGCCCAAATACATAATGCCCGTACATGGATCTTTAACTTTCAGGTACTTCTTTAAGAAAATCTTAATGAAGTGGGGATATAAGGATGATAATGTCCTCACGACAGAAGATGGACAGATATGGTTGTACAATGGACACTTCTGGAACAGGGGTTCTAAAATCCCTTCCAAACCAATCCTTATAGACGGATTAGGTGTCGGAGACATTGGAGACATCGTACTTAAAGACAGGAAACAACTTTCTGAATTTGGTATGTTTGCTGTAGTATTAAACCTAAGTTCTAAAAATAAAAAAATCGTAGGGAAACCAAGATTCCTTTCTAGAGGATTTGTTTATCTCAAAAGCTCTCATGAGCTTCTTAAAGAAATTGAGAATCTCGTCTTTGACATACATAAAGATTGGACCAAGTTCTCTGAGAAAAACAACAAGTTTGAAGAAAACGTTCTAGTTAAGAAGATAGAGAGAGAGTTAAGTAGGGTAATATACAAGAAAACAGAAAGAGAACCTATTATCCTTGTAGCAATCATCTAGGTCCTCAACAATTGATACAAATATGCTATACTTTCCATATGCTAAATCTGCCTTTTTTAAAAACATCTTCTAGGCAAAATGTCTTAGAAGGAGAAAATATCGTAGCTCTAGATATTGGTACAGAGCAACTCAAAAGTATCCTTTTTACAACAAGCAAATTAGGAATAGAGGTAAAAAAAGTCTCCCGCATAGAACAACAACAACACGCAATGAAAAGCGGCATAATTAAGAACTTAGACACTGTTTTGGAAAACTGTAGACTCGCCATCTCTGAATTAAATGATAAAATCCCACAGGATGAATACCCCAAGAAAGTAATAATGGGTGTAGCAGGAGAATATATCCAAGGAGTATCAATAGTCGTTAATTACCAAAGAGAAGAAAATTACGAAAAAGAAGTAACAGAAAAGGAAGAAAAGAAAATACTTGCACAAATACAAAATAAAATAGAGGTAAGTGGGAAAGAAGACCTAAGTCAAAGAATAGGGTTAACAAACGAAGATATTGAAATATTACACATTACTCAAACAGGATTAGAAATAGGGGGTATGCCTGTAGATACTCTCATTGGGTACAAGGGAAGAGATGTAAAACTTCACTATTATGCTTCTTTTGCACCAAAAACATATACTGAAGCTCTAAAGAAAGTCTCAACAGAACTTAATATGCAATCCTTAGGAATAGTATCTCAACCATTTGCTGTTGCAAGAGCATACGCTGGTTCTACCAATAGAGACTTCTCTGCCATCTTCATAGATGTAGGAGGAGGAACAACAGATATTGCTATTGTAGAGAAAGGAAATGTTGTAGAAACAAAAATGTTTGCTTTTGGAGGAAGAACATTTACAAAAGAAATTTCTAAAATGTTAGACCTTAAGTATAGATTTGCTGAACAAAGAAAGATTAAATATTCTAAAAAAGAATTAAATAAGGAATTAGCACGAGATATTCAAAAGATAGTATATCCTGTTGCGAAGCTCTGGATGAAAACACTTAGGTCCGCCTTTAGTTACTGTGATGACATTACCTCATTTCCCACCCAGATATATCTTTGTGGAGGGGGGGCGTTACTCCCTGAAATAAAGGAGGTTATGTTAGAATTTCCATGGAAAAAATTCCTACCATTTCCTGTAGTTCCTAAAATAGATTTCTTTACCCCTGAGAATTTAGACCAGATTAAAGATAGTAGTGGTAATTTAAGACACATCTTTGATATAACACCCGCCTCATTGGCTAAATTTATTTATGATACTGAGGTAAAAAACAAATAATGAATGATGATAAAAAAGTAACAAAAATTGTAATAAGTAGTGAAGATGAATTAACTGATGTCGTTACTGAAATTCTTAATTCTCGCAATGAAAGAGTTGTCCTTACATTTGCAGAAGAAACAGATCTTCTAATTAGTCCAATTAACCTAAAAGTTCTTCTAGAAACTGCTGACGAAAGCGAAAAGTTATTAGTAGCTCAAATAATAAAGAATCCAACTGGTTTAAGAAATGCTAACTTAGCAGGACTCTCTTCCATAGACTCTCCACAATTTCCTGACGAAGAAGTCTGGGAGATAGAAGAAATTAATAGAGCTAAGAGACTAACTCCTCCTAAAAAAGAAGTCTCTAAAAAAGAACAAGAACCTGTAGAACAAAGTGATGAACCTACTGATTTCCAGAAAAGGATAGATGCAGCAATTGCAAAAAGTAAAGATAATGCACAAAATAAAGAATTCGGAGACGATGACGTATTAATTACCCTTGACGAAGACCTCCCTTCTTCGGACCCTTCCGAACCTGAAATAACAATTCTTAAAGAAGACCCCGGAGAAGAGATTTCACCTAAGCAAAAAGAAGGGGATCTTTCCAAGATAGACTTTAGTGAAAAAACAAAAGATCCTCTTAAAACAACCCCTAAAGACAGAAAGGTCAAAACAGGATCCTTTTCTATCAAACTTAAAGGGTTTTTTGCAGGGATTGGGGGGTTCTTTAAAAAGATTCCAATTCCTCCTAAATTTAAAAAACTTGCTCCTTTAATGGGTGTTTCTATTCTACTATTAGCAATTCTTGTAGTTTTTATATACCTGAGCACTGCACTCCTGGTTAGGGTAAGGATATATGTAGAAGCAAAGGAAGTTGAAATTGAACAAGTTTTCCAAGGAGATGAAAATATTAAAGAAATAGATTTTGAAGAGTACAAAATTCCTGTTAAAACAGAATCTGTTGAAAAAGCTAGGTCTTCAAATATAAAAGCAACAGGAACAGCCTTTAGGGGAGAAAAAGCTAAAGGGAAGGTAAATATTACCTATCTAAAAGATGACTGTAAAGAGGACACGGAAGCATTACAACTTGCCGCTGGACAATCACTTTCTACCGACGGAAAAACTTACACTTTAGACTCAGCCGTCTCTGTTAAATGCAATATCCCCATAGAAGCACCAATAACAGCAATAGAGGTAGGAGAAGAATACAATATTTCTGCTGGAAAAATGTTCTCTTTCCAAGGGTACTCTACTAACCAACTCTTTGCGCTAAATAATAGTGGAGCAATAACGGGAGGCTCTAAGGAAGAATATACTGTACTTTCAAAAGCTGATGTTGATACCGCTGTTGCAGATCTAAGCAAAATTGCAATAGAAGAGGGGGAGGGTGAATTAAGAGATATCGCAGGAAGGTGGGAGATAATATCTGACTCTATAACAAGCCAAATTCTACCAGACAGTACTAAAACAGATGCAGCTATAGGAGCAGAGGCTACAAATGTAAATGTTTCCATTACTACAAGAAGTACAGCATCATATTATCTCAAAGAAGGTTTTGACGATGGAGTAGAGGAGTTGTTAACTGAGAAGGCTAAAGAGGATAATCTTTTTGAAACAGATAAAGACTGGGATTTAGAATTAGATGAAGATATAGAAAAGGAAATATCGGTAATAGAGAGTAATGCACAAGGCATATCCATCAAGTTAATAGCAAAGAGTACTGTAAAACCAAAGGTTGATACAGATGACATATTAAGTGAATTAAGAAATAAAAACTGGAAAGAAGGGAATGATTATCTTAAGTCTTTGGAGTTCTCTGATAAAGAAACTAGGGTGGAATTCTTCCCCGAATGGTTCCCTGAAGGGTTAAAAAGATTCCCTAAAAAACAGGGAGGGGTATTAATAACTATTGGAAATGTTAATTAAGCCTTTATTTTACTACCATTTGTTG
>CAYGKF010000003.1:0-24740 GCA_964350615.1 uncultured Candidatus Saccharibacteria bacterium | reverse complement strand
ATAATTTTGTCGATGGTTATATATCATTTAATATTTTTCGTTATTTAAAATAGCTCACATTTCTATCGTTCTTTCGCTTTTTTCTGTGGTTGCCGCATATAAGGACGATTATACTCGGTTAGTATATTTTAAATCATAACACATTTTCGTAAAGGGTAGAACCCCTCTCTTAAAATATCGTATACATTACTTGTTAGACATAAATACTAGAATAATATTCTCTTCTCTAGTAATGCATATGTCCTTATACAACCACTATCAATAGGAGATTAGCAATTAATTATCCACACCATTAAACTATGGGTTACTGTATACTATGGGATGTTCGATCTTTTACCCCTACTCTCTATGAAACAGTATGTATTTTTCTTAAATCTAAATGTTCAAAAAAACACCTACCATAAAGGCAATAACTAAGATTGCTATGTAAAAATATATCCCTTTACTTTTACCATATGCTACATCCTCCTGACTAACTACCCCTACCGAGAAGTAATAACCAAGAACTGGTATAGCAGCTACAATCTCATGGGAATCTCCTGTTAAAAATATTCCCAGGAATAATATAAAGGTTATTAATACTGTTAACAGGCTCTTTTTGTACAACTCCCCCTCCTCTATTCCAATATTTAAATAATGGATTGAGATAATGAATATGTAAGTTAATAATATTAAAGGTAAGAGAAAATATATTTCTAAACCTGTTACTAAGAAACTAAACGTAAAGAAGTACATCATTAGAAGAGATATTAGATAGGAAGATGTCCTCCCTACCTGTGCAAGAGGAATCTTTTTAAAAAGATCAACATTTAGGACATTAGCCATTAAAAAAGATATATAGTTACCTAAGAAGACTAAAAACATTAGAAAGAGAAGTATAAAGGCTTCATATATACGACTGAATTTTTGAAAGAAGAAGAATTCAATAAATAATGCTTGAGAAAAAACGTAAAGAGCAGACTGCAAGAGAAAAAGAATAGATCTTTTTTTAACCTTGAAGTTAAATGCCCAAAGTAGTCCTAAAAAAGTAACTATAAAATATATTCCTGCATTAAGATACACCCTCCATACAATTATCTGCGTTTGTGCTTGGGTAATTTTTGATATAAAGATGGCTAAAGCTATTAAAACAGCCAATGTAAGCAATTTACCTCTTTTTTCTTCATCTGTATTTGTTATAGCTCTATCCATTCATTGTTTCTAGATATTTTAGACCCTTGGTAGTTAAAACTCTACCCCTAGAAGTTCTTTTAATATAACCACATTTCATCAAGAAAGGCTCATAAACATCTGCCAATGTAGATTCATCTTCCGAAATGGATGCCGCTAAAGTAGATAACCCTATTGGTCCACCTCCGAAATTGTTTAACAGTGTTGTTAATATCGTTCTGTCTATCTTCTCTAAACCCTTTTCATCTACACCCAAAAGCTTCATAGTCTTTGAAACAATCTCTGTTGTTACCTTCTTCTCGCCCCTACTCTCAGCATAATCTCTAGTTCTTCTTAAGAGTCGCAAACCTATCCTGGCAGTACCTCTGGAGCTATCTGCCAGCTTTTCTAATGCATCCTCCCCTATTTCAATGTCCCATAATTTACAAGCTCTTTTAAGAATTGATATCAAATCCTCTTGGGAAAAGAAATCTAGCCTTTGAACTAAACCAAACCTTTCTCTCATAGGAGAACTTATCTTGCCTACCTGTGTAGTTGCCCCTATTAAGGTAAAAGGCTCTAAAGTTAGCCTTATTGTTTTTGCAGAAGGTCCTTTACCCATAATGATATCTAACACTCCATCCTCCATAGCTGGGTAAAGAATTTCCTCTACGACTTTGGATAATCTGTGTATTTCATCTATAAAAAGTACATCATTTTTCTTTAAGCCTGTTAATATTGCAGCTAAGTCTCCTTGTCTTTCAACAGCTGGTCCTGAAGTTATTTTAATAGAAGCCCCTACTTCGTTTGCTATGGCAATAGCAAATGTGGTTTTACCTAAACCTGGAGGTCCGTAAAAAAGAATATGATCCATTACTTCCTTTCTCTTTTTTGCTGAATCTATCATCATTTGCAGAGCTTGTTTTTCCAATTTCCTCCCTATCATTTCATCTAGGGTACTTGGCCTTATACTTTGCTCTAAGATTGTATTCTCTTCAGAAGATTGAGCTAGTTTTCTTTTCTTTTTCTTTTTTAGTTTAGAAGTAGACTCTATCATTTTACTCACTTAATACCTTTTTAATTAATTCCTCTATACTAATATCTTTCTTTTTCTTTACAATATCTTCACTTAACTTAATCTTTTCTTTTAGTTGTTCTCCACTAAATCCTAATGTTTTAAGAGCTTCTTTTAATTCCTTAATTACAGATTCCTCAGAATCTTCTTTTTGGTCAAAATCTATCTTACCTCTTAGGTCTAAGATTATCTTTTGAGCACCTTTCATACCTAGACCAGATACTTTGGTTAAGGCTTTAGCATCACCCTCTAGTATCATTTTCTCTAATTCCTTTCTTGAAAAGACAGATATTATTGCTAACCCTATCTTGGGTCCTACACCGGATACAGATATTAGTTGTTCAAAAAAGTCTCTCTCTTCTTCTTTCTTAAAACCAAAGAGTGTTTGGTTATCTTCTCTTACATGGAAATGAGTATATAATGAGTACTTTTCACCTTTAGCGGGGGGTATGTATGTTGAAGGAATGTTTATTCTGTAACCTATTCCACTGTTTGTTAGTATATCTACAAAAGAGTCTTTGGATATATGATTTTTAAGTATAGTTCCTGTTATGTATGAGATCATGTGTATATTATACAGGAATTAGGATTGGATATCGTATCTACGACTATCTAGTTAAAACCATCTTTGAAAGGACTGCCAAAGCTCTTTGCTTTTTCCGAGTCTTCAAAATTGTCTCCTAATTGAATTGCTCCAAACAGATTATTTAGTCTGTTTTGCAACGTATCTAGATCTATTTCCGAATTCCTTCGTGGTAATTGGCTTTTTATTTCTAAAAATGTTTCCTCCTCCAAGCTTACAGGCAAGTCAAATGGTTCTAGAGAGAACGGTGAATCCGTATGTTCTTGATCCTGGAGCCGATAATCCACTGATATATAAAAAGATTTCTCTGGACGTACCTTATGTCCTCCCTTTGCCCTTACTTCAGTAAATGCCATTGTTTTAATACACTTATACCTTTGATAATCATCGTTAATGAGACCATCAAATATTTTCCCATATGCTCTATTATAAGAATTGACACTCGTATTAGAAGCAGGATTCATTGGAGAATTAAAGGTATTATTGCTGGAGAGATAGTTACACAAAAGAAACAAGGCGAAATCACTAATCTCTTGTTCTATTAATTCTTCCTGACTCTTACGATTTAAATCTTCCCTATGTCTGGCATATCTATCAAATCCGCTTTCTGTTACCATAATTATAAATCAATAATTTAAACAGCAAAATAGCACAATGGGAAGTTTAATAAGCATATTATCCCAGAAAAACACCCCCTCGTCAACACTATAAGCTAAGGGGATGAAGCTCATTATTTTCTTCACCACTCCAGTATTTCTCTCTAATAAATTTTCTAAAATCCTCACCACTAATACCGATATTATCACGGATACCAAGATAATCAAATGTAAAATCTGATTTTGACACTAAGTTGGGATCATTCTCTATTCTTTCTAGTATCTTCTCGGCCTCCTCAGGTCTTCTAACAAGAATTCCCTTTGTATCTAATCCCTCCACCAACCATTCTACTCTAGCAACCTTTTCCTGATTATTAACTTCAATACAAACAGTTTGGTAAAAGTCCCAACGCCTGTCGTCTTCTTCAGAGCTTCTTTCACTAGTTTGAACATGAACAACATCGGGCACCATTCCTTCTTCAAGTTCCTTTCGAAATTTGTCATAAACTATGGCTTTGTCAGTACCTATGGGGTACATTGTTTGATTCTCAAAAAGACCCTCTGGATTCCACCAGTTTGTATTATAATTATTAAATATTACTAAAATAAGTCTTGATTCACCTGGATCTTCTTCCACCCTTATAAAATCATAAAAACTCTCATTCCCAATATCTCCGAAACCTGGACCACCCCTTTTGTGATAAAACCCTCCCCTACCCTTCATTTCTTCCCCGACAATACTACTTACAGTTTCATCTAATTCTTTCTTTAATTCCAATTGTTCCCTCTCTATATCGGACCCTAAACTCGACTGTATAGGATCCATACTACCTGGGGATCGATTAACTCCATTAGGAATTTCATTGCTCATTATTTATAAACTAATAAATTTAATGGGGAGTTTAATAAAATCATTTTTACACAAATCACACCCTTCATCAATACTATGGGCTAAGGATAAGAAGCTATAGCAACAGCAATAGCATCTGCTGCATCATCAGGCTTAGGAATACTCTCTAAGTTACAAAACCTCATTACATTCTCCTGTACCTGTTTCTTACTAGCCTTCCCATACCCCGTTACAGCATCCTTTATTTGTAAAGGTGTAAACTCCTTAATTGGTATATTATTTCTCTCTAAAACCAGCCTCACAACCCCTCTAGCCTCTCCTACAGACATAGCAGTCTTAGCATTATTACAAAATATTAATGTCTCTATACCTGCTAAATCAGGACTAAATTTCTCTATCAGTTCACACATATCCTCATATATTTCCAATAGCCTACTAGAAACACTCAAACCCTTCTTGGTCGTTATAGCACCATAATCTACTGCAGTAGGAGTACCATCATCATCAAAATCTACCACAGCCCAACCTGTAGTAGCTAAACCTGGATCTATACCTAGAATACGCATAGGATATTGTATCATGTACGCCTCTAAAGTTAGTATAATTCAGAATTATTAATAACACCCCTCCCCTCTTCTTTTAAAATTTCTTTTATTTTTAAAACCAACTCTTCCCCCTCTATATCAATATACACAGGAGTGTATCTAGGACATTTAGAACAACCAAAAGAATTTAAGAAAAATTTAATATTGTCATCTACATAGTAAATTCTTTCCTCTTGTCTGTCCCCTCTTTCTAACAGTTCCTTAAATTTATAGTAAATAAATTTCGCCTTTAAGTCACTTTGTTTCGAAAATAAAAGAGTATTACGATTCTCTGAGTCCTCTCCCTCTAACAAAATTGCCACAGTAAAACTATCCTCTTCTAAATTTTTTACTAATTCCCAACCATATACTCTATCTGTTTCAAACTCGGGATAATCATTAATATCTACTTCTTCAGCAACTATATCTATAATTTGATTGGAAAAACCTACTCCCTCTTTTCTTTGCTCTCTATCATTATTCTCCCCCATACAAATATCCTTATTTTAAAATAAAACAATATTAGTAACTGAGCAGTTGAATAATATAACAGACCTTAGAAAAAACTTCCACACATATAAAGATTAAATAACCTTCAAATTACTCCAAACCTCCTGTATATCATCATGCTCCTCTAATCTTTCTAAAACCTCTTTAGCTTTCTCTAAATCATCCCCCTTTAATTCTTTTAATGTCTTAGCCTCTTTTACAATACCCGCTTCCCTTAATACATAACCTAATTTACTAACCTCATCTCGAACTTTTCCCCAATCCCTATACTCTGTATATATCTCTAAACCCTTTGTCCCATTTAAGTCAACCTCCTGGATATCTAACACCCCCTCTATTTCCATAATGTTTGACATAACCTCCTCTACATCATCCTCAACAAACTTGTCATCATCTCCATACTTTTCTGCCTTCTCCATATGTCCACACTTAATAACTATTAAACCCTTAATGTCAAAATTCCACCCTACACTACCCTCCGCCCCCATATTCCCACCAATATCTTCAAACAATTTTCTTATATCAGCAATTGTCCGATTCTTATTATCTGTTAAGGTATCTACCATTATTTGTAAACCAAAAGGCCCAAAACCTTCATAAGTAGAACTGTCAAAAGAAACACCCTCACTACCCTCCCCTGTACCCTTCTGTATTGCCTTCTCTATCTTATCTTGAGGAAAACTTACCTCCTTAGCCTTATCTATATACATCCTCAAAGAAGGATTCATATCTGGATCTCCTCCGCCTTCTCTTGCAGCATGTGTTATTTGAGTAGAAACTTTGGAAAAAACTTTACCCTTCTTAGCATCTAAAATAGCTTTCTTATGCTTAATTGTAGACCATTTAGAATGTCCTGACATATTTAATATTTTACCATAAAAATAGCTTTACAAAAAATAATACGTATGTTAAACTTTTGTTTAACATGGAATACAAAAAGATTAATTTGCGAAAATTTAGACACAATCTAACCCAGCTTAAAGACTCTTTAGCAAATGGACAAGCATACAAGGTTATTGAAAGAGGCAAACCCCTCGCCTACTTTATACCAGTGGATTACAAAATTAAAATTTCTAAAAAGGAGAATAACAAACAGAAACAGTATGAGAAAGCGACAAAAGAACTTTTTAATGCTGTAGGATTTACAGAGGAACAGAAGAGGAATTTCGATTATGAAAAAGAATATAGAAAAGCCATGGAGGAGAAACATCTAAAATGAAAAAGCTCTACTTAGACACAAACATTTTCATAGACATCCTCACAGAAAGAGATGAAAGCATTACTTCTTTCAAGGAAATCCTCCCCTATTTAAAACATTCCCAAATATACTTGTCTACCCTTTCTATACACATCACCTACTACACCCTCAAAATCAAACAAAACTCTGGGTTGGATAAAAAGGTTCAAAACTATATTAGAACCATTAACCTAGTTGATCTCTCAGAAGAAATTACATTGCTAGCTATTAGCAACTTCACTACAGACTTCGAGGATACTCTACAATATTGCTCTGCTTTTTCAAGGAATTGCGACTATATACTAACAAGAGACCCTAAAGATTTTAGTAAGATCAGGAAAACAATACCCTCAGACATCGAAATAATTACCACACTTGAAAAATTCTCCTAACCTTATTTGTTACTTTTGCCATCTCTTTGCTCACCCTTTGACTTCTTTTCTTTATCATCATGTGTTATTGACCTATTCCCCTTATCACTATACTCCTGTGAACTCCATTTACTAATCTTTCCTTCTATCTCATCCCTAGAGACACCATACTTCTCCCTAGACTTAGCTACAATCTCATCCTTAAGAGCAAAATTATGGTACCTAACAGGTAAAGATTTAGCACTAAAAGGTACAGATGTCATACCATCTATACATAACTTAACATACATAGCCCAAGCGTCTAAAGAAACTAAATCATCTGCTGCTACTACTGGAGCAAACTCCTTCTCTAAGATACCTGCATCCGCAGGACTCACTACAAACGAACCTATTGTTCCAACATTACCAAAGATAGCCTGTCTTACTGTTAAAGGTAATTGATCAATATATTGGTTAGTCATTGTTAAATTAAGTTTGTATTTCCTAGCCTCAGACAAAATCTTTGCAAAAGACTCAGTAGCAAAATTTTGGAACTCATCAACATACAAGAAGAAATCCTTTCTCTCATCTATTGGAATATCTACCCTTTCCATAGCAGTAGATTGAAGCCTTGTTATAACCATACCTCCCAGAAGAGAAGCTGTTTCCTCTCCTAGTTTTCCTTGAGCTAGATTAACAAGTAAAATCTTTTGGTTATCCATTACATCTCTTAAATCTATAGTGGATTTAACCTGCCCTATTATGTTTCTAATAACTGCAGAAGATACAAACCTCCCCACCTTGTTTTGTATAGGAGAAACAGCCTCTGTAAGAAGCCTGTTATTTTGACTCATCTTTGCATACTCCTCTGTCCAGAACTTGTAGAGTATTGGGTCATCTACCTGTTTGAGGATGAACTTACGGTAATTATTATCTAAAAGAAGACGCAAAATTGCTAAAAGTGTTGTACCCTGGGCTTCTAAGGCTGTTGCTACTGTATTTGTCAATATGTACTGTAATCTAGGACCCCAGGAGTCCCCAAACTGCTTTTTAAAGACCTCTACTACACCATCTGCTATAAAATCTCTTTGAGATTTGTCCTTAAGTTCTAGAAGATTAAAACCTACAGGATTTTCCACATCCGTAGGATTAAAATACACAACATCATCAATACGATTAGGAGGAATATAACTTAACAACTCATCTACAGTATCTCCATGAGGATCTACAAAACAACAGCCTTCTCCTGCTAAAACATCTGATATAAACATATTCTTAAACAAAGTAGACTTACCCGTACCTGTCTTTCCTAAAAGATAAAAATGTCTTTGCCTATCCTTTCTTTTAATACCAAACTCAAACTTAATATCTCTGTAATCTGTCTCCCCAAATATTGTAACTTCTCCATTCGTTGCTTTAGGCAGGTTCATAGGAGGTTCTAATTTCTTTGCCCTACTCCAAGCAATATTGGGTGTTTCTACCGATATGTTTGGAAGATGAAACAGAGAGGCTAGCTCCTCAATATTAATAATGTCTGGCTCATCCCTTGATATCTGCCTATTAAGATAATCCTCATACAACTCCTTCCCTGTCTTCTCTGGAAGAACATGTATAAAGTTGTTTAAATGTGCAGTAGTAAATTGCTTAAAGCTAGCAACAATATCTCTTAATATTTGCTCTGACCTAACCTGTGTATCTGCTTTAGTAACAACCCTAACCTTAAATTCAAAACCCACCTTAAGCATTTTTGTCTCTATTTCACTTAACTCCTCCTCTTGTCCTGGTTGAAGCTTAACAACTTCTTTCTGGGAGCTACTTTCAGACGTTTCAGACAAAGCCTTACCCATACTCCTTACAATATTCGTTAGAAAAGAAAGCAACCCTCCCCCGTTAAGATCTTTACCCTCCCGTATAGCAGTAATATATTCCTTAGAACGATCTTGCCAATAGTTAGAAACCGGCCTAATTACAACTTGCAACCATGCTCTTTCACCCCTATTAAGCTCTGATATTGCCCCTGTAATAGCTGCTAGAGGATCTACCTCAAAACTTCTAAATGTTTTTATAGGGAATATATAGTCCTTTTCCATTTCAATTTCACCAGTTGTGACAAAAGTTTCTCCTGTAGGAGTATCTTCCCTACTATAATCTTTAACATACTTAATATCTGCATTAGGATACTGTGCATATATTTGTCCCTCTATGAACCTAGAAAGGTGCTGTGGAGCTACTACATAGAAACAAATACCTTCCTCTTCTGTAGAAGCTATTTCAAAACTAACCACATCCGGACACTTAGTAAAATTTTCTAAAATGCCATGAATCGAAGCAAACATTTGTTCTGCAGCTAAAGCTGCCTTCTCGTTTTCCCTAGGCACAAGTATTTGCATTACAAAAGGATTTCTTACCTCTTCATACAAAACAGTATCATCCCTATCTCTACCTCCCCAGAAAAGAATAAAGCCTACAAAAGCAAGAGAAAAAACCAGTAGTGCTAAAAGTATCCAAATCATTATCATAATGGAAATTTTAAAGGAAAAAACGCTTTTAAGCAAATATTATACCTAGAATATCTTTAAAATATTTCTAGTTGGGAAATATCCTCACCTAATATAATAACTATGTCCCCAGTTGTCATAAAGGAAGGCCTTTCCTCTAATCTTTCAAATCTTTCAAAAAGAACTTCTTGGACTATTTCTAAAGAATTACTAAATTCCTTTTCGTCAGACACATATATTTTTGTTTTCTCCAAAGTATCAGGAGAATTACCAAATCTAACCACATCACAACCATTATTTAATATTTTCCTAGCATACATCCCAGCCCTACCTTCCGCACTACTACCATTATAAACCTCTATTCTAACCCTTTCTCTTTCCAAGTCTCTGTCTATAATATCTATGAAATACCTTCTTAGAGCTTTGTCATACTCTGAAGTATTAATAGTACTAATTTGTCCTCCTTGTTCTGAAAATTCACCTGTAGAATATCTAGGAGAGCTAAGATCCATTACATATGTCTTAGAATTATTTACCTCTTTTTCAAAAGAGGCTATTTTACCCAATGCGTTTACAAAGGAAAGATTGGAATATATTTGACCATCCATATCTCTAACCCTTGAGACATTCAAAAGACTTTTCAAAAATGAATACTGTGAGGAAAGAGTATGAAGCTTAAGAAAAGAATTTGTCAAATAACTCCCCTGTTCTAAAGTATAGCTCTCCTTGTATCTATCCTTTACATTCTCCACTTGCCCATACACACTATTTATTATGTCATATGCGTCTGTAGTTATCCAAATATAGTTATCTGCCCTAAAACCAAGTATTTCATTTAATTGCCACAACGTGTATTCTACCCCCCTACCTTCTTGCAAAAAATCTCCCGCATATCTCAGAGACGATATTGGTATAGAACTCCCAAAATCTCCTTCTAAACCATTAAAATACAAACTCCCTGGCAGATATATTACAATTGAGTTCTCTTTCCTTGTATTATTTAAAAAAACATAGACATCTGAGACTACACTCTCCCCTCCTATTTCTCTTTCTATTACGAATATTGTTTTTTCTAAGTCCCCCTCTGATTTTGAAAGAAATTTATGGCTAGAAATGTTTTCTGAAAGAGGATCTCTCGCTCTAATACCAAAAAACATAAATAAGGAATATATTACATAAACAACAAAAAAAAGAAGAATGAATAAAAAGAATACTTTCTTTAAACTAAAACCTACCCTCTTCTTTCCTTTGGTTGTTCTCTTCGGTTTTCTTCTTACCTTGGGCATAATAATACTCTTTTTTATTTAGCTATATTAAATATAGAGGTAGTAATATTATACTGGATATCTATTATTTAATAATTATTAATATTTAATAATGGTAAAGTCGTCTCCATTTAATTCTTTAAAGCCTAAAAGGACAGCTTTTAGGGCTATTTTATCTGGCATTGTAGAAGATTTAGACAAACCATAAAGTGTATCTCCTTTTATTCCTATTCCAAAATGTTCTAAAGTTGCTCTAATTTGGTGCATACGGCCTGTTTTAATAACAACCAACGCCTGTTCTTTACTAATAGGTTTTACATATGACAAAGCTCTTTTACCTGTTCTTCCTAAGTACTTCCTAAACTGCATTTTCACCCTATTTCTAGAACTTCTTGCCACATAGCCTTGAGCTTTAAACCAACTGTTATCACATTCAAAATCATTTGCTTCAAGCTTGGATATCTCCTCTGCAATATCTTTGTCCTTTTCTAGGAAACACTTCTTTATCCCTCCCCTTAACTCCTTGTATTCAATATCTGCTAAATAAACTTTTTTAACCTGATGATTTTCAAATTGCTCTTTTAAGTGCTTTTGCATAACAACATTCTTAGCAAAAACAATTAAACCAGAAACTCCTTTGTCCAACCTGTGTACAATACCTGCTCTACTAACGGCATTGTCAAACTCTTCCTTATCTTCCAAATATCCCCTAACATAATTTGCAAGAGTATTCTCCATGTTTCTTACTCCAGGATGTACAACCAGACCCTTTGGTTTTTCAACTATTAAAAAGTCTTCATTCTCAAAAAGGACTTCCAAATCCCCTTTCTGAGCCTCTATCTTAGAACTTCTCTTCATCCCTACCCTTAGTTCTTCTAGCTTTTCAATATCTACTTCTACTTCATCTCCCTCCTTAAGTTTGTAGGACTGTTTTAAGTATTTTTCATTCACTTTTATTAGATTGTCCCAATTGTTAGTGAGAAAATTCCTAGAGAAAGTATTTTCTCCCCTGTTTTCTAAATATTCTAAGAGAAACACATCTAACCTTTTTCCTGTTTGTTTCTGTTTTATTTTAATCATTAATTATTTAGATAATTTAATTGGCTGGTTTACATCTACGGGGGAAACTATTCTAACAGAAGATACTTTCTCGATGATAACATTGTCCTTTTTAAGATCAGTTATGTAGAAAATTGTTCCTAAAACCGTCCATACCACAAAAGTAATTACACCCCCTCTCTCTACATTACTTATATCAATAGTAAGATATGTGTGGGCTATATATGCAACTGTGAGAATTATGAATACAACATCCAGTATTGCCAAAACTCTAATTTCTTTCTTATCAATCATAATTCTTTTAACAGAGTTTTTTAGGAAAAAAAGAACTGCGGGTAAAAGAAACATTACTGCTCCCTGGACTATCCATTGTTCATTTCCACTAGCACCTCCTAAAAGGACAAAAGACATTGCTAGCATAACTTGAGCTGTAAAAAATATTGTTGTAAACATATGACTCCACTTCCATTTTTTAACTAATAGCACCCAGAGTGATGCAACTAGGAGAAATCCTACAAACATAGCAAGTATATCTATACCCCAATCCCAAATTCTGAAAAATTTCCAAGGAAGAACTCTAAAAAGATGTGTTTCTCCACCATATCTTTCGTATGGCAGCCAATACCAAATAGAAGAAGCAAATCTCGACCAGTTAGTTATAATGTGAGAGATTCTTCCTAAAACCAATCCAAAAAAGAGAGATATTATGAAAACGTCAAAGATTGAAGAAGGATTTTTCCTTGTTTCTAAACAACCTCTCCAAAAAACATATAACCCAAATAGTAAAACAATTACAAAAAGAAATAATGGATTTACACGGGTTAATATTTCCTGAAATTTTTCTAAAACAGCTAAATACACAGTTTATTTAAAACTAAATTATATTAGCTTATGATAGCATAAATTGGCTATTTGTGAGATTTCTTGCTCTTCTTTTTATTTCTCTTTTTATCCTTTCTTTTTCTATTCTTTATAGATTTCTCAGAGAATTTCTTCCTTTCATTGGTTACTTCTGTTTCAGAAGGAATTACTGTCTCTTTGGTTTCAATGAAAAGATTTTTCAACTTCTTATATATTATCTTGTAACCTCCCACTATTGATTCCCCCACTTTAACAGCAAGTCCTCCCTTGGTACTGTATCTCGTCTTTTTAGATTCTACTACTTCTGTTGCCTCTTCTTTGGTTGCTCGCACTTGCTCTTCCATAACTTCTTTAGTTGGAGAAGTTTCCTCGGGGCTTCTTCTTTTCTTCATCTCATTTCCACAGTGAGGACAGAATTTGTCCTTTTTGTCTACAAATACCTGACATCTATTACATTTTCTCTTAAGTTTGTACCTACAATTAGGGCAAAAAGTGTATCCTGGAAATAGTTGTCTACCACATTTAGGACAATCTCCTAATTCTGCGGTTTCGTATTTAAGGTATCTTCTTTCTAAATCAGCCCAATATATTTCCTCAATTGTTTGACCTGGTCTAATTATTAAATATATTAATAGTCCAATAATGTTTAATGCAGCGACTAAGAGAACATACGAAAATCTGACTACTTTACTGGAGGTTCTATCCCCCGAATCTAACCATACCCAATACAAAACAACAAACCAAAAGACTATGAGAGCATAAAAAAAGATTTGCCACACAAATCTAAAGTCTATGTTTCCTATATCTTCGAGCAGATCTAATATGAAATCTTCCATAATATTGTAATTTAATATATTTATTTAATGGTCGAGGAGGGAGTTGAACCCTCATGCTATTGCTAGCACGGGATTTTGAGTCCCGCGTGTCTGCCAGTTCCACCACTCGACCGTGGTATTGGTGTTATTATACTTAAAAAAGTGATTAAAAGGTAGAGTGATAGCTATTTTTTATACAAATTCCTAAAACTAGCTATTTCGTTAACAAAAGCCAATTTAACATAACCTGTAGGACCATTCCTATGCTTTGCCACAATTAATTCGCCTGTACCCTTGTTTTCAGTCTCAGGATCCCAAATCTCTTCTCTATCTATAAACATAACAACATCTGCATCCTGCTCTATTGATCCAGACTCTCTAAGGTCTGAAAGCTGTGGTCTTCTACTCTGTCTTTGTTCTATAGCCCTTGAAAGCTGAGATAGACCTACAACAGGGATTTCTAATTCCTTTGCTATGTTCTTTAAACCCTGAGATATCTCCCCTACCTCTAAAGTTCTACTTTCTTTGCTATTACCATGCATAAGTTGAAGATAGTCAACAAAAATAATATCTAATCCTCTCTCTAAAGCCAATCTTCTAGCCTTTGTCCTTAAGGCATTTATATGTTGACCAGCTTGGTCATCTATGAAGATATTGCCATCTGCTAATTCACCCATGGTATCTGCAAGTTTTACAAACTTCTTGTCACTCAATCTCCCTGTTCTAATCTCCCAGAAAGGAATTCCTGACTGCATACCAAGAAGTCTATCCATAATTTGAGTCTTGGACATTTCTAAAGAGAAAAAAGCAACGGTCTTACCCTCTACTAGTGCGGCATGTCTCATCATGTCTAAAGCTAATGCTGTTTTTCCTACAGAAGGCCTTGCGGCCAAAATAACAAGATCTGACTTTTGAAAACCACCCAAAAGGTCATCTAGGTCTTTAAACCCTGTAGAAATTCCTAAATATGCTTCATCCTTATCTGCTCTTTCTGCTCTTTCATAAGCATCTTTCAAAAGATCTTTAATATGTACAAAATTAGTTCTTGTACCACTCTGAGCTACATCAAAAACTTGCCTTTCGGACTGATCTATAACTTCATCTATACCAACAGACTCCTTGTAGGCCATTTCCGTTATAATACGAGCCGCAGAGATTAATCCTCTTCTAGTTGCACTTTCTTTAATAATCTGACCATATTCTTCCGCATTTGCAGAAGTTGCAACCATAGTAGCCAAATCTGCAAGATATGCTCTCCCACCAACAGCTGAAAGCTTCTTTTGTTTCCTTAACTTATCTGCTAATGTAATTAAATCTACAGGCAAACCTTCATTAAAAAGATCTAAAATATTTGAATATATTTGTACATGTCTGTCATCATAGAAATGTTGAGGAATAAGCCATCCAGAAACGGATATTATTGCATCTTTGTCAACAAGCATACACCCTAAAAGTGACTGCTCTACCTCTATATTTTGTGGTGGCACTTTGTCCATGTTTTATTTAATATTTATTATTGTAAAAATATTACCTCAACACTCTGTTGATCCTGTTCCACTTTCTTTTTGGTTACAGTTATATAGCTTTCTTCGCGTACATTAGCAAAACCAAAATGCTTTATAAACTCCTTTTTACTCTTTAAATCTCCATTTCCACTCCCCCCCTCCTTATAAGCACATGGTATTAATATTGCAGGGTCGGTATGAGAGATTACTTCCTCTATCTTGTCAAAATCCATGAAATTTACCCCATCACCTACAGGGATAATTAAAACATCAACATCTCCTAAGTCTTTCATTTTCTTAGGATCAAAACTATTATCTGTACCTCCCATATACACTACCCTAGTCGTTTTTTCGTCTATTATAAAAAAGTCATCCTCTATACCCCTACGAATCATTATTCCACCAACCTCATACTCTCCAGGGGTATTAATCTCCATAATCTCCCCTCTATTATCTGGAACTACCTTCTTTTGTAGTTTATTGTCCTGCAAAATACTCTTCTTAATTTTTTTAGGATATTTTGTAAACAAACAAATATCTGCCTTTGTTTTTGGTAATTTGGCTTCTGACTCACTTAACTCCAAAGGATCTGTTAACACCGAGATATTATCACTTGTTATTAAAAAACTTGTCCAACCTCTTCTCTTGATTTTCATTTCTGGTTAAAATTTTAAAATACAAAATATATATGTAAGTATAGCAAATTATTCTTGGGACAGTTAAGAATTTCTTTAATCCTCTAAACCTAGGGATTTTTTAACATCAGCTACCATAGATTCCTTCATTTGTTGCTTAATCATTTCAGACTTAAGACTCTCTAAAGAAGATATACAGGCCTGTAATTGAGTCATTATCTTGTCTCCACTTTCTCCCGAGAGAATCATTTTTTTAACCCCCTCTACCTGGCCATGAACTCTCTTTATTCTGTTTTCTATGCTTCTAGGATACTGCATGTAAATAATATACCACTTTACAGAGAAGCCTTAAAGTCCTGTAGCATATTAAGTTAAGGCTTTACCTCTATTGCATTTTACAACCGTAGGCTTTTAGTAGATTCCAACGCTACTACAGGTCTTTAAGGCAAAGCCTTACTCTAGACAGTCATATACCCTTCTGATATAATCACACTCGTTATGAAGAAAGATATACACCCAGAATATAATCACAATTTAAAAGTAACATGTTCCTGTGGCAATTCATTTGTTACAGGCTCTACTTTACAGCAAGATTCAATAGCCATTGAGATATGCTCTAATTGTCACCCTTTCTATACTGGAGAACAAAAGATCGTTGACACTGACAACCTTGTTAAGAAGTATGAAGAAAGAGTTGAAAAAGCTAAAAAAATGTCCTTTAAGTCAAAGAAGGAAAAAATGGCAAAAAGAAGAGAAAAGACAGGGGGTTCTGGAGGTAAAACATCCTCTACTCTTACTCTTAAAGACATGTTAGAGAACGCAAAGGTTTCAAAATAGCTAATTCCCTTAGGTAATTTAAAGTGATATCATCCATTATGGATACTGTTGCATTAGAAAAAAAATATAAAGAAAATAGGGCTCAAAAGAAAGTTACAGAACTTGAGAAAAAACTTACAGTTTTGAGAGGAAATTCCAAAGAGATGTCTCAATTAAGCAAAAACCTTTCATATTACTCCGACCTTTCTCACAAGATTAGCCAAATACAAAAGAATATAAAAGATCTCAAAGATGCACAATACATGGTCGCCAATGAGAGAGATTCTGAAATTAAAGAATTAGCCCAGGAGGAGCTTGTTACCTTAGAAGAAAGAATTTCTTCTTTAAATCAGGAAATTAGGAGAATGAAAATAGCAAGAAGATTTGAGAATGAGGATGATGACAGGTCTTCAATACTGGAAATCCGTGCAGGTGCAGGAGGTGATGAAGCATCCCTTTTCGCAGCAGATCTTTTCAGAATGTACAAAACCTACGCCTCTAAAAAAGGCTGGGAGGTAGATGTAATTGAAAGTAGTATTTCAGAATCTGGAGGCTACAAAGAAGTAATTGCACACATTAAAGGAAAAGATGTCTTCAAAGACCTTAAATACGAAAGTGGTGTACACAGAGTACAAAGAGTACCTGTCACAGAGTCCTCAGGCAGAATACATACCTCCACAGCTTCCGTAGCAATTATGCCAGAGGCTAAAGAAGTAGACATTCAAATTAATCCAGACGATCTTAATATTGAAGTTATGCGTGCTTCTGGAGCTGGTGGACAATGCGTTAATAAAACTGACTCTGCTGTTAGAATTACCCATACCCCAACAGGAATCTCTGTAAGTTGTCAGGAAACAAAATACCAAGCACAAAACAGAGAAAAGGCTATGGCAATACTTAGAGCAAGGCTTTATGAAAGAAAGAAAGAAGAGGAGGATTCAAAAAGAGATGATATTAGGTCTAAAATGATTGGTTCTGCTATGAGAGCAGAAAAAATTAGAACTTACAACTTCCCTCAAAATCGTATTACAGACCACAGAATTAAGAAATCTTGGTTCAATATTGAAGCTGTACTAGATGGAGCTTTGGAAGAAATTATTAATAATGTAAGAGAAGACATAATGACTCAGTTATTAAAAGAAGCAGAGGAAAGTGAAGAATAATCTCAAAAAGTTATACGCTATTCAAAGTATTCTTAAAAAGAATTCCTACTTTGACACATCCCGCATATCCAAAGAAATATTGGAATATTGTGAAGAAAACAGCATCTCCCCTACTCTCGTCCTTGAGAGAATAGGAAATGATGAGCCTTGGGAATATATTAAGGGAAAATCAGAATTTCATGGATTAGAATTTCAGGTTAACAAAAACACCTTAATACCAAGGGTTGAGACAGAACAACTGGCGGATATTGCCCTAAACCTTTTAAGAAAAAATAATGACTTCGAATATGTTCTAGACATAGGAACAGGGTCAGGTTGTATAATTATTTTCCTTGCTAAAAATTTATGTAAAAAAAACAACATCAAATTCATCGCAACTGATATTGATTCAAAGACTTTAAGAGTTGCCAAGAAAAACAGTGTGTTACATAAGGTTAACGAGAAAGTGTCTTTTTTAAGGACAAATTTGATTAAGAACGTTGAAATAGATAGAGCATCTTTCATAGTCGCAAACCTTCCTTACATACCTACAAATATATATAAAGGGTTAGAAAAAAGTGTAGTAAATTTTGAGCCTAAAAAAGCTCTGATTGCAGGTAAGGATGGACTTAAATATTACAAGGAACTTTTAGAACAGATTAAAAAGAAAAATTTAGAGAAAATAACCCTACTGATAGAGATAGAACCATCTACTCTAGAAGACCTAGAAGTTTTTGTAAAAAGGTACAACAAAGGTTCTGTCCTTAAAGTCTTTAAGGACTTAAAAGGAAAAGATAGGTTTGTATTAATCCAACTCCCCTAAGGTAATTGTAAGCTTTTCTTCACTACCTTCTCTAAATACAGTTAATTCTACCTGCTGATCTACTTCATGTTGTTGGATAATTTCAGCCAGAGATTTATTCACCTTTATTTCACCAAATTCTGTTATTATATCACCTCTTTTCAACCCTCCTTTATCTGCAGGGCTTCCAGCTTCTACTCTTAATATTAGAGCTCCTGCTACTACATCTGTGTAGTAAAGAGCTTCATACTCTGAAATCATCTGATATGTCACACCTAAATATGGCCTTATAAATCTTCCATATGTTCTATACTCCTCTAACCTATCCTTTACCCTGTTAATTGGTATTGCAAATGATATGTTGTCTGCTCCTGCAGTTGTAGCAAAATTAATACCAATAACCTCTCCTTGAGAATTAATTAATGGTCCTCCTGAATTTCCAGGATTTACAGCCGCATCTATTTGTATTACATCTTCGTATGTCCTTGCAGTTGAACCAAACCATCCTGAACTTGCAGTTACCGTTCTTTCAATACCACTAATTATTCCTGTTGTAGCACTACCTGCTAATTGTCCTAATGGAGTACCTATGGCAACCACACTCTGACCTACCAAAAGATCATCTGAGTCTCCTAGATTTAAGGGTCGAATTCCTTGCTCTCCAGGTTCTATTTTAATAACTGCAATATCATTAAGGTCATCCCTTAAGATTTCCTTAACTTCGTACTCCTGTCCATCTTGTGTTACTACTGTATAGTCAGAAGCAAGGTCTGAAACAACATGCTGATTTGTAATAATGATTCCATCCTCTCCTACTACAAATCCCGTACCAATATTTCTACTTTTATCTATCAATCCTTCTTCTGGAGATAATGTTAAACTAGATACTGCGATACTTACTACAGAGCGACTAGCCTCCTCAATAATCCCAACAATATTCATCTCTGCCTCGGTTACAATAAATTCTCTTCCTTCCGAGACAACTTCTTCCTGGCTATCCAAGCCTATTGCATACTCCCTTATTAAAGGAGAGTATGTAATCCCAATATAACCTGCAAAGAAAACTAGAAAAAATGTTCCCAAGGTAACAAGAAATATCCCCGTAAACATTAGTACCTGTTTATTGGGTTTTTTGCTTTTTCCCTCAGATTTCGTTACAGTCTTCTCTTTTTTATCCATTTTTATTTATTTAAATAATTTATCTACTTAAGACCTCAATTGCTTTATCTAATTGAGGATCATTACCTTGAATAAAATCTTCGTTTGTTAATTCTATTTCAACATCAGGGCTCACAGAATTCTCTCTTTCTATCTGGCTACCATCTGGAAGAAGCCATCTCAGAATAGTTAAATGTAATGTAGAACCATCTTCTAGGTCATATATTCTTTGTGCAGTACCTTTCCCAAAAGTGTCCTCCCCTATTAACGTAGCTCTTTTAGCCTGCTGTAAACCTCCCGCAAGAATCTCGGAGGCTGAGGCACTTCCCGTATTAATAAGGACTATTAGCTCTATATCTAAAAGATTACCTCTTTTGGTTGAGTTGTAATCTTTAATTCTTCCCCTAGCGTCTGTTTGTTTCGATATTACAAAACCCTCATCTAGAAATTCATCCCCTGCGTAAATAGCAGCATCAAAAAAACCACCAGGATTTCCTCTTAGGTCCAGAATCACTCTCTCTGTACCGGAATCTAATATTTCTTCGACTTTGCTGTCCCATACCTTAGTCCATTCACTATAATTAGTTTCTGTAAATCTCCCAACTTTAAAATGTGCAATATTTTCATTTGGACCAACAAACTCCAAACTCATACTGGGAACTGTAATTTCACTTCTGGTAATTGTAATTTCCACAGGTTCTCTTTCTCCCCTGTGTAAAACAGTTAGGACGACATCTGTGCCTGCCTCTCCCCTAATCTTGGCCACAGCATCATATACCGTATCATTGGCAATTAATTCGTAGTCATCTACTTTTAGTATGTAATCTCCTGGTCTAATACCTGCGGCTTTTGCAGGAGAACCCTCTAAAGGAGAAACGACTATTATTTGTCCATTATCATAGCCTAGTTCTGCACCAATCCCTTCAAAATATTTACCCTGGCTTGCAGAATTAAACTCTTTTGTCTCTTCAGGGGTTAGAAAAACCGTTGCTGGATCTTCTAAAGAACCTACTAAACCTTTTATGGCACCATATACTAACTCTTCATCTTCCATCTCCTCTGAATCTATATATTCGCTTCGTGTAATGTCCAGAACTCTCCAAAACATCCCCAAATCTAAGTCTCTAGAGGTTCCAATATTTAAAAAGTTAGGATCTACTTGAAAACTTCTTCCTACTACTAATCCAAGAGTAAAAACTACTACTACTAACATTCCTATTCCTAGAATTTTACTAATCTTGTTTTGTTCTTTATTTGGGTCTGTATTCACGGTTATATCTGGTTAATTTAATCTTATTAGCTATTTAAATGTTAACTATCCATCTATTATACTCCAACTTTAAAGAGAGACAAATTCAACACTTGCAATATTTATAATACTCTTTTGTCCACCCTCCCACTCTACATTTGCATAAAGACCCTCTTCTTCCATTGAAACAATCTTTCCTAACATACCGTAATTAGCAAGTGAACGAGAAATTACAGTACTACCGGAAGCTGATTTTACAAAAAGATCTTCTTTGGAAACATATTCTTTCTCTTGTGTTATAAAAAACATCTGGCTTTCATCATAATCCAATACTACAAACTTACTATTCATAGAGGATACTAAATCTATCATTGATTTACTTGAATATATTTCTCCAAATCCTCCAATAATTCCAACTGGAAGACCCTGTCTTCTAAAATCCTCATAATCCATAGAGTAAGTTAAAACAAAAAGTGCACCTTTTTCAAAAAGGTCATAAAGAAGTTCAGTATGTAAATATTTACCTACAAAAACAATCTTGTCTTGGTAATCAGAGTCATCTGCATGTAGTACGAGATCTTTCCCATCCCCTATAACTACAAACTCACCAAACACCCTCCTTGCCCCTTTGGGTCTGGCAAGAGAATCTGATATACAGAGTAAGTCTAGAGCGTATGCATTGGATAATATGTTTATACCCTCCACAGGATCTACTCCTTCAACTACTCCGTTAAAGGTACTTTTTACAACAGTTTCGCTTTCCTCTCCTAATAAATCTAGATAGCCACTACTTAATCTTGAAAGATCTACCACACCCTGTACAGGTGACACAACTTTCTTAACATTAAGCCCACCAGACATAACCTTCTCTGCCAAAACATCTCCTGTACTAACAAGTTCCCCATCGATACAGTTTATATATTCTGCAAGTTTATGTGTTTGCACATCTAATTTCTCAGGTAAAAAGAAAGAGTTTTTAATATGACTACCTCTTTTAACAATTAGATCACTACCTTCCTTTAATACATCTCCTGTTTTTACCAAGACTTTATCCCCTGATTTGTAAGGTATATTGAATTGGTAATCTTGGTATTTTTCAAATATTTTTCTTCTTACTATCATTTTACTCCCCAATTTTGTAATTTTAATCTGTTTGAATAGCTATCAGGACCGTAAACAACAGGTCTAGATCTTGCATCTATCAGAAGAGATTCATATCTTTTTTGGCTTGGTATAGAAACAAAACCAACTGTTAATTCCTTACTGGGATAAATATAAGACCCTTCTTTAAAACTACCCTCAACTAGTAGCTTTTCATCATGCCCAGGCATTTCAATATAAGAGTATTTGGAAGAAAGTGCAAAGATTTCGTTTTTATCTCCACTTAAAGACTGTGCTCTACCAGAAAATATAATCTTGTTAGAAGCTTTTGAAGATTTAACATACGGTAGAATTACCTTTGTAAAATCTGAAAGTATTTCCCCTGCAGTAAGGATGATATCCATTGAATTAATACCCTCTACGTAACTTCTCCCATAGGAAAGAAGCTTCATGTCTAAATCCCAACTACAATCAAAAGTACCTTTTAATTCAAGCCCATCTATTAATGTCAACATACTTTTAGATTTCCCTAAAACTCTAGGAATATATCCAGAAACAATTATGCAACTTTCTTTATTTGAAATTCCAAAACCTTCGAGTTTTTCCTTGTTGTCCCTAAACAGAGAATGGTTTTGTATTGTACAGTAAGACCTGAGAATATCTATAAGATTTGGATCTTCTGAAGAAAAAACTCTATTGAAAATAAAATTACTCCAGTAATTAAATATTTCTTTTGTACCAATATCTGTGGCTAAGAATGCCTTAAACCTAGAATCCTTCAGACTGTCTATTAATGATAAACTGTTTTTCCAACTTATCTTAGATCTAGAGAAAATAGTTTTTTGCTCTTTCTTTTTTTTGTTATATATCTTCTTAACCCTAAACACAGAAAAGTCCATTAAGTCCATGTCAACGTATATTATGTCATCGTATTCTGTTTTTTCTACCAAACCCTCTAGGATTTTATGCATATATTCATCATTTATAACCCTAAGAGAGATATCTTTTGAGAAATCCCTTACGGAGGCAAATATCTTGTCAAAGAATCTCTGGTTGTCATCTATTTGAATTCTAATACCGCTAATACCATCCCCTTCGTTTTTAAAACTGCGGAATGAAAAAATAGCGTTTTTAGCCTTGTCAACAATATCCCAACTAAACACTTTTTCTAGATTATCAAAGTACTCAAACCAGAAATCTTTAGTAAAAACATCATCCTCCAACCTATACCTAAGGGGGTGTAAGTCCGTGAAGTCTGCAAGGACATATTCTCTGTTAGCATTGTGGTCTGTATATGCAAGATGTGACCAAATACCATCATCTTTTATAACAACGCTCAAGTAAGCGTTTTTTTCTAGTAAAGGCAGTTTTGACATTATTCTATATATTACTTAAAAGTAGCTTTCTTTTCAACAAAATTATGGTCTAAATTGAAGTTGATTGAACTTGTAAGTACAAAATTAGACAAAGAAAAAGGGGTAATCACTACCCCTTTTTAAATTCAGATTATAATAATCTTTTCTTACTCGTCTAAAGAGTAAGGAAGTAATGCCATATATCGAGCTCTTTTGATAGCATTAGTTATTTTTCTTTGGTGTTTAGTACATACTCCTGATTTTTCTGTAGATATAATTTTACCTCTAACAGAAGTATATTTCTTTAGTTGATATATTTCTTTGTAGTTAATATCTTTAACACCAGATTCGCAGAGAGGACATTTAAGATTCTGTGGTAACCTTCTTTTCCTTCTAGGTCTTCTCTTGGTAATTTTTGTGTCATCGTCATCGTCTCCTGCAACCTTAGAACTATCTAAGACTTCATCGACTACGACAGGCTTTGTTTCTTCTATTTTCTTTTTTACTTCCTCTGCCATTTATATATTTCTAAATTTAAAATGGTAAATCTTCTTCTAATGGATCTTCCTCTACCGACTCGTTCTCTGAGATATCCTCTTCAGGAGCTTTCTCTTCCTTCTTCTCAGGACCATTGTCCTCTCCACCTTTTTCATCCAACCCTACTCCTTGTTTTCCTTTACTGTCCAAAAGTATCATTTCGTCAACTCTAATTTCTGTTTTGTATCTCTTAACTCCATCATCACCTTCCCAGGATCTGGTATTTAAAGAACCTTCTATATATACCTTCATTCCTACGGCAAGTAATTGTTGACATATCTCAGCTATTTTATTCCAAGCAACTACGTTGTGAAATTCTGCTAATTCCTTGGTCTCTCCTTCTGAGTCTTTCCATGATTTGTTAGTAGCTAAACCAAAAGTAGCTACAGGTACTCCAGAGCCCGTATATCTTATCTCTGGATCCCTTGTTAAGTTCCCTATTAGAAGAACTTTATTTAAAGATCTTGCTGCCATGTTTTTTATATATTTATAATTTAACTTACCTTTAACTATACACCTCAATTATTAACTTTCGATTAAATCTTCAATTCTTTCTTTTTTATACTTTTCCCTATTCTACTAACATCTTCTATCTCTACTATCATAAAACGAAGAATTTCTTGTTTAAGTTGCATTTGTCTCTTTATCTCTGTCACCTGCTCTGGAGACACTTTAAAGTCATATACTATGTAATATGCTTCATTGTGTCCCTTAATTTTATATGATAAATACCTTTTACCCCAAACATCTACATCTAACACTTCCCCTTTGTCTGCTTCAACTAAGTCTACAAATTCTTTGTGAATTTCTTTTCTTAGATCATCCGGTAAAAGAGATTTTAAAGCCACAATCATTTCATAATTCTTCAATTTCTTATGCGACATTAATACTTAAATACTTTAATTTAACTCAAGAATGGATTTTAGCAGAAAATATTACTTTGTACAACAACCTGTATGGGTCACATACATATGGGACAAATTGGGAATCTTTAAAACAAAATTAATT
>CAYGKF010000002.1:0-27145 GCA_964350615.1 uncultured Candidatus Saccharibacteria bacterium | reverse complement strand
AATTTTTCAAAGATACTGCTTTTAATACCATTGTTCCTAGAAACGTAAGACTCTCCGAAGCTCCCTCTTATGGTAAGACCATATTTCAATACGACAACAAATCTACAGGAGCTTTAGCATACAAAAAACTAGCTGGAGAGTTTGTAAAAAGATTTGATGTTTAATTTAATAATTTAAAAACTATGAACAACACACCAAGATTAGGTAAAGGATTAGCTGCATTAATTGATGCAAAGGAGATAGATAACTCAAGTAGTGCATACAATCCTAAGTTTGACATAAACAACATAGAACCCAACCCCTACCAACCTAGAATGCATATTGATCCTGAAGAGTTAATTGAAATAGCTGACTCCATTAGAGAAAAGGGTGTTATACAACCTTTAATAATTACAAAAGATAAAGACTCAGATAAATATTTCCTCATTGCAGGAGAAAGAAGACTAAGAGCAGCTCAATTAGCTGGTCTTAAGACAGTACCTATTGTTGTAAAAGAGAGTTCTCCACAAGAGATGTTAGAATTAGCATTAATTGAGAATATTCAAAGAAAAGATCTTAATCCCTTAGAGGAAGCATATGCTTTTCAACAAATGATAGAAGAGTTTGGAGTATCTCAAGATGATATTGCAAAAAAAGTTGGTTTAAACAGGGTAACTATTACTAATAAAATAAGATTACTTACTATTCCAGAAGAGGTTAGAGAGGATGTACTTAATGAAAAACTAACAGAAGGTCATGCTAGAGCTTTACTTGGGATTAAGGATGAAACGTCCCTGGTAGCTGCTGCAGATTTAGTAGTTAAAAGAGGTATGAGTGTAAGAGAAACAGAAGCTTTAGTTAGAAAAATAAACTATGGAAAAGGTTCTACCACAAAGAAATGGAAGAAAAGTGATAAAGAAACAGAGAAATATTCTGAGATGTTAAGTAAGAAATTAGGTTACACTGCAAATATTACTAAAATGACCAAAGGTGGTAAGGTTGTAATAAGGTATAACACAAGGTCAGAACTTAAAGAATTAATGGAGAAATTGATTTAAAAACTACTTACCCTTAACCTCTTGTCTTAACTTTTCATAAGCTAAAACTGCTGCAGAAGCACTTACATTTAAAGATCCTACTCCCTCTCTCATAGGAATAGATATACTTGCATCTACTCTCTCTGAAATACCTGGAGAAATACCAACATCCTCAGCACCTAAAACAAAGGCAACAGGTCCTGTCAAGTCTACATCATAAAAATATTCCCCTTCCATATCTACTGCATAAATCTTAATGTCATTCTCTTTTAATGTCTTAAGAGCATCAAAAAGCTTCATTTCTACCAAAGGTACTCTCTCTGCTGCACCCATAGAAATTCTAAGAGTCTCGTCTGAAATTAGACTCTTCTTTTGAGGATTTACTATTACGCCATTAACTCCTGCTCCAAAAGCAGTTCTCATTATAGCTGCAATATTTTGGGAATATTTTAGATTGTCTAAAACCAAAAAGAAAGGTTGCTTATCATTCCCATATATCTTGTCTAGTAATTCGTTTAGGGTCCATGCATTCTGTGAATACATACGAGCAACTATACTCTCTGAGGAAGAAGTTCTTAATTTTCTGTTAATAGATCTTCTTGGAACCTTAATTATTGGAATATTCTTTTTCCTAGCTAATTGAAAAATCTCTTTACTCTTGTCATCCTTAAAAGCACCTCCTGCAACAAAAATTTTATCAAAATCTCTACCCTCTCTTAATAGCTCTAAAAGAGCATTCTTGCTCTCTATCTGTACAAATTTAGATTTAGGCATATTATTTAGATTCTATCACATCTATGTAGAATTGACCTCTCTTGAAACCAGTCATTCTCCTAAACTGAACGATACCTCCTGTTTTGGCATGAATACAGTAATTTTTAGACATGTAGGTATTAACTCCAGGATGAAAAACAGAACCATTCTGTCTAACAATTATGTTACCTGGTTTAACTTGCTCACCTGCAAATTTTTTAACTCCTAATCGTTTTCCCGCAACATTACTAAAATTTGATGTTGTCGCTGCAGCTGAAACTTTTGACATTGCTAAATATAATACAATTTATCTAAATTACTAAGTTCTTTCTAGTATGTAAATGTTCCTAGTGATAATACTATTTTTACGACCCCACTTCAAGTCCTTAGAGGGAGAATACTCTGAGTTTAAAAGGTTCCATCTATTACTTACTATATCGTATATACTAAATGTCTCCCAACCTTTCTGAGTTTTGTATGAAGGAATTATAATAACCATTTTAATACCTCTAACCCCTATTTTTTCATCTAACATTTCAAAAAGAGATTTGTATAAAGACTTAACTGATGCTAACAAATCTTGTGCTTTCTCTTTTGTCAAAGGACTAGTCTGAGGAGGGCCCATAAATGGTTCACACACTATGGCAGATATTTCTGTATTTTTTAGTTTTTTAATAACCTCAGGATCTGGATCTGTAACATCTAGTTTAAAAGTCTCGTAAACAACATTACCCAAATAACCCTGTCCATTTAACCATTTAATATTTTCTTCACTGTAGTAAATAGCGTTCTCGTCAATATCTGAGCCTAAAAAGTTGTATCCTAGTATTGCACTTTCCATTAAAACCGTACCTGAACCACAAAAAGGGTCCCATACGATTCCTTCTTTTAGTGAACAAAAGTTAATCATCATTCTTGCAAGTTTAGGAGGTAAAACTCCCATTTTAATATCTGAATATGGTCTTTCCATATCTCTTTCTATATACCCTTCTAAATCTTGAATACCAAGAGTTTTCCCATATATTTCCTCACTCACACCCCTGTCACCTTTTCTTAGTATGCAAAGTTCAAAACCTTTCTCTAAAATATCATTGTTTACAATCTGAGCAGCATTTAATTCTAAAGATGATCCTCTAGGTATTAGAAATCTAGCAGAGCTTCCACTATCCCGAATACCTCTTTTTATCTCGTTTGCTAATCTTTTAAGAAAATTGTCATCTTTTTTTCTGTTTTCTTTATCCAACTCTCCTAAGAGACTTAATCCAAAAACAACTCTCTCTCCACTTTCTCTATATTCTTTCAAGAAAGTATCTGTAGAATCTATAATCTCTCCAAATCTAATGAATCCTCCTAATCTGTTAAAGATTTTAAGAAGAATTTCCTCAGAGATGTCCTTACTTTTAATTAAGAAAATATCCTCTGTGAAAAAATGAATTATATCTTTACTTAAGCCATATATTTCAAATACAGATATCAACTCGACATATGACAAGTTTGGAAAACTTCCTGCTTGGAAAAAATATTGCTTAGACATTACGATATCTTTTTAACAAGTACTCTTGTTATTAGAGGTCTAAAACCGTAGTGTTTTCTGTATCTAGACTTTGCTTTGTAAATTAGACCATCAATTTTCTTACCTTTTTTCTGAGAGGTGATTTCTAGAGTAACTTTAGAGTCTTTAACTAAGGGATTACCAATTTTACTTTCTTTTCCATCATAGGTAAGTAGTACATCTTTTATTTCAATCTTGTCTCCTTTTTCTCCTTCTAATTTGTTTATTTCGTACTCTTTTCCCTCAAAAACTTTTAACTGAGTTCCTGCAAGTTTAATAACTGCAAACTTTTCGTTTTTCTTTTCGGTAATTTCTTTAGTTTTGTTAGTTGCTTTCTTTATGTTTGGCATCAGGAAGGATTTTAGTTTAATATTATTAAAAAGTCAACTTAAACAAGAAGGTTGTAGAGCATTTTTCACTATTAGACCAAGGTTAGATCTCATCCTGTATGACTACGGGCTTAGTAGCCCTGCCCTCTGTCCTTACTAAAGCTAAAGAAACAAATGTCATTACAGTAATACTTCCTCCTGCACTCATAAGGGGTAAGGGTATCCCAGTAGCAGGTATAGCTCCTGTATTGGTTCCTATGTTAATGAATACTTCTAATAGTAGTTTAACGCCCGTTCCTAGAGCTAATAAGGAAAGAAATTGGTTGTCTGAAGTATTCATACCTATTAGGAAACATAACACTATTAGATAGCCATACAGAGACATTAAAAAGAGACTGCCTACTAAACCGAACTCTTCTGCAAAGGATGCGAAGATAAAATCTGTCTGATGTTCGGGTAAAAAGTCTCTTTTACTTTGAGTACCATTCCCAAACCCTTTGCCAAAGAGTCTTCCTGAACCTATTGCTATTCTAGATTGGTTTACATTAAATCCTATGTCTGCTTCTGTACCTGTAGGGTTAAAGAAAGCAATTATTCTATCCTTTTGGTAATCTCTGAGCATTTGATCCCAAACAGTAGTGGACACTATACCAAGTAGGAATGCTATGGCTAGGGCTATTATAACGGCTTTTCTCCATGGATTACTAGTGTAGAATGAGAAAACTGAGAGTATTAAACCAGGAATGATTAAAAGAAGCCATAATAAATTGCCTGTTATTGCAGAAAAGAGAAAAGCTCCTAATATGCAGGATACTATTAATATGATTATGGTGTTACGGACAGGGTTAGTTAGTCCTAGAAATGCAACAAAAAACCATATGGCTAATGTTAAGAGGGTCATACTAGCGTCAGGCTCTATGTATATTAGTATTACAAAAGGGACTGTTAAAAGGAATGATACAAAGAATAGTAACCATTCATTATATGTGTCTTTTTTAGACATAATGACAGCGGTATAAAGAATGACTACTACTTTGGCTATTTCAGAAGGTTGTATTTGTATGCCCCCTATTACTAACCATCTTCTTACATAATTAATAGTTGGAGCAAAGAAAAAGGTTATTAGTAGGAGTAAAAGGGTTGTTACATATATTATAGTTACAATTTGCCAGTGTTTAAGATAGCTTAGATCTATTCTAGAAAGTAAGAGAAAGAGAATAATTCCTACAAATACAAAAAGAATTTGTTTGTATACTATTTCTAGATCTCCAAAACCTCCTCGGGGAAGAATAGTTGTAGAAAGTAATGTAATTATTCCAATAACGGAAAGGATTATTAAAGGTAATAGGATTTTTATGTTTGAAAAATCCTTTTTTTTAGAACCAAAAGTAGAAAGATTCATATATGAGTTATAGCATTAAGGAAGGTTAGTTTCCAGTTTTCTTCCTCATGAATGCAGGTACATCTAAAGGATCATCTCCTACTTCTTCGGGTAGGTTTCTAGTTTCAGGAATTTCTTCAACATCTTCGTCTTGAGAATTATCATGCTCTTCAAATGAAGGGAGATCTTCTTTATCTGTAGATAAGCTTGGCTCGTTTGTTTCAGGAGAGTCTTCACCTTCATCTATGTCAGCAATGTCTCTTTCTTCTGAATCAAAACCAAAGGTTCTAACTGAGGTTGATCCATAACTGTCTTGTTGTTTAGTGTATACCTGTTTCTTTTCATCAAAACCAGTAGCTACTATTGTAATGGCTATCTCTTCACCTGCATCTGGATCTATTTGGGCTCCAAATTTAATATTTGCAGATGGATCTACTGCTTCCTTAATTAACTCAGAAACTAAACTAATCTCTGGGAGTGTTAGATCTGAACCTACAACATTGTAAAGAACTCCTGTAGCACCTTCTATAGACATGTCAAGTAATGGGCTTGTTGTAGCTTTTCTGGCAGCTTCTTCCGCTCTGTTTTCTCCACTAGCTCTTCCAATACCCATAAGTGCCGTACCAGAATTTTGCATTACAGATTTAGCATCATTAAAGTCAGCATTAATGTATCCTGTTTCACTAATTAAGCTAGAGATACTATTTACACCTTCTGCTAAAACAGAATCTACCTTTTTCATTGCGTCTATAAAGGAGAGTTTTTCACTCTCGTCTACTATTTCTAAAAGTCTTTGGTTAGGTACTACGATTAGGGTGTCTACCTTATCTCTTAGTGCATTTATACCCTCTTCTGCCACTTCTTTTCTTTTGTTCCCTTCAAAATCAAATGGTTTTGTAACAACAGCTACTGTTAATGCTCCCATATTCCTTGCAATCCCTGCAATTATTGGTGCCGCTCCAGTACCAGTTCCACCACCCATTCCTGCTGTAATAAATATCATGTTAGCACCTTCTAATAATTCCTGTATTTCATCTATACTTTCCTCTGCGGCTTGTGCTCCTAAATCAGAATTACCTCCAACACCCAATCCTTGGGTTAATTCCTCTCCTAGTTGTAAGGTTATTGGAGCCTGAGACATCTTAAGAGCCTGAGCATCTGTATTTAATGCCATAAACTCAACACCATTTATATCATAATCCGTAATCATGGTGTTGATAGCATTGCACCCACCTCCACCTATCCCTACTACTTTAATTTTAGCAACTGGATCTACATTCGTTGTGACTAACATAACTACTTTACTGTTAATTTAAATTATCTAGGGCAGTAAAGACTTAAACCATTCTATTACTTTGTTTAAGAAACCAGAGACATTAGCCCCTCCTTTTTCAGAAGAAGATATCTCTACATCATCATCTAATGCGTGTTTTATTAATCCTTGTACAGTAGCATATGAAGGGTCAGATATTTCCTCAACCATTCCTGTAAGACCTGAAGGATACCCTACTCTAGCAGCTACTCCAAATATGCTTTGTGTTAATTTAGTTAAATCTCTTAGTAAACTTGTACCTCCTGTTAAAACTATTCCTGCAGGCATACCTATTTCATACCCAGCTTTTGTTACATTCTCTTTTGCCATTTCAAATATTTCTTCACACCTTGCTTCTACTATTTTCTGTAGCATATCTTTAGATACTTTCTTATCTATACCAACAACATTAAGATCTATTTCTGGACCCTTACTTTTTGTTTTAGGTTCATCCTTTTTTCTTAATAATGCAGGGGTTGAATCTAAGTCTCTTCCTTTGGCTTCTGAGTATTTATTGTCTAGGATATCACTCATATTTACCTTAATTTTTTCGGCTTCCTCTAAAGACACCTGTAGTCCTATTGCAATATCACTAGTAATACTATTCCCTCCAAGAGGGATACAACTACTATATGTTATCGAACCTTCTTGGAAAATACATATACTGGTAGCTCCAGACCCTATGTCTAGAAGTGTTACACCTAATTCCTTCTCTGTTTCTGTTAAAACTGAAAGAGAGGAAGCCCAACCAGTAAATATCACGTCATACACGTTAGATCCTATTTGGTCTACACACTTTTTTATGTTCTGCCAGTATGAGTTGGGGGCAGTAATGATATGGGTTTCTACTTCCAATCTTCCACCACTCATACCTATTGGATACTTAATACCTCCCTGATTATCCACTACAAACTCCCTAGGGATAATATGGATAGGATTAAGGTTATCTGGTAAAGATAATGTTCTGGCATTCTCAATAGCTCTATATGTGTCATCTATTGTAATCTCTGAACTAGCTACAGCAACAACTCCTTTGTTATTTAAACTGGTAACCTGTTCTCCATTTATGGAAACATATACATCTGAAACTGTCACACCTGCCATTCTTTCAGCTGCTGTAACACTCTCAGATATTGCAGCAGTAGCATCATCTATGTTTACAACTACACCCTTTTTAATTCCTTTACTTGGTTGAGAGCAAACACCTATAACGGTTGGTTGTTGGCTATCCTCAATTGAGGTTATTACAGTGGTAATCTTAGAGGAACCTACGTCTATTGCTGTTATTATTTTGCGTGCCATATTTATTTAGAGGCAGTAATTTTACTTTAAATTTATTATATACAAAAATTTCAATTAAACAAACTCTATTTAATAATATAATCAAAAATCATCATTTTAGCAAGACCCTTTACTCTAGCATCACTGGTCTTTCAAATCTTAAATCTAGAGTTCCTATCTCCATATACTCTGCTTTTATCCTTCCTACAACCACTATAAATCTTTTTAATTGTACATTGATATCATCCGCTATAGTAAATCTAAAAATTCTGTCTTCTTGATCTACCACCTCTAATATGTCATTTTCTAATTTAATATTGGAAATCTCATACTTAAATGCTTCTACCACCCTAACTGCCTTCTCTACTTCTTCTAGTATCAATAACCTATCTTTACCCTCATTAAACGAAGATACTTCTATATCTGCTGATGAAAATAATATAAGAGAGTTTTCAACAGAATACTCCTCACAGCATTCCATACCTAATTCTTCACAAACTTTTTCAAGTACAACCCCCTTAGATGAAAGAATCATACAACTCTCGTTCTTTAAGAATGCCACATACTTAGAATCGTATACTTCTATAAAAAGAATTATTTTATTTGGGATTACTTTCTCTATTCTTATACTTTCTAATCTAGCAATGTCTAAATACATCTCTTTTCTTGTATCTGAAGGAGAAAAGAGAAAATAATTTTGGTTATAAATGTTTTCTTGAAAATATTCTTCTATTTGAGGATATACTACTAACTCTTTAACATTATTTCCATCCAAATCATATACCTCATACCTTTTAATATTCCATACACCAAGGAGTAATGTTAGAAGAAATATAGAAAGGATAGAAAAAAACAATATGTTTTTTTTAATAATTACTATTGGTTTATACCTTAAAATTCTTTCTTTACGAAAATTTTTAGAGCTTTTTTCCATATCTTGGATCATATATAGATATTATCATTGAAAGAAGTTAATTAAAATGGGGTATACTTTTTTTGTTAATATTTTGTTAACATATCATATTATGGTAAGCGATCTATTAAAAGAAATTGCATATTGGTTTGGAACCCTAGGATACTGGGGTGTTTTCATTTCTGGCTTCGGTGTGTTTCCAATAGAGATTACAACTTCCATGATGGGAGCAAATAATCCAAACAGTTTATTAAGAATATCCTTGGTTGCTGCTTTGGGTCAATCCATAGGGGTTCTCCCTACATATTTCTTAGGCTACTATCTTAGAAATAAGAATGTCTTAAAATTTCTAAACAAAAACGGAAAGTTTTTACATATCTCTGAGAAATCTTACAATACCGGGCTTGAAACTTTCAAAAAAAGGGGTTCCATATACATTTTTTTTAGTAGATTTGTACCTTGGTTAAGAACATTAACTTCACTAATTGCAGGATATGTTAAATATAATATATTGATATTATCATTAGTAATAATTTTCCCAGCAACTTTTATATATGCCTATATCTTTGCATATGTAGGAGCAGAGATGGGTAATAACTGGAGTCAAATAAAAAAGATTATAGATACATTTAATAACGCTACATTAGCATTAATTGTCATAGGAATACTTGTATACCTTTATGTAAATAGGAAGAAATTTTTTAGAAAAAATTCCTAAAAATAATATCCTAAATGAGAGAGCGAGAGACGGGATTCGAACCCGCGACCTACACATTGGCAATGTGTCGTTCTAGCCAACTGAACTACTCTCGCAGGTGTGCCAAGACCCAGATTTGAACTGGGGACCCCCTGTTCTTCAGACAGATGCTCTACCAACTGAGCTATCTTGGCATATTAAGAACTAAAAAAATCATATCAAAAATACCCCCTCTATTCAACTAGTATACTACTTATCTCCTTTTTAAAACTCTCTTTACTATTTACATTCTCCAATGACTCTCTAACCAAATTGTAATCCCAATCTTTTTGTTTAAACCTTTCAAAATTCTTTTTAAACTCATTTACATTCCATTGCTTAAAAAACACTCCACTCAAACCCTCCCTTAATATTTCTAAACTACCTCCTCCAGCATAAGCTAATACAGGAGTACCACAACTAACAGCCTCTGCACAAAAAATACCGTAATCTTCTATACCTGCAACCACAAATCCCTCTGCTTTTGATAATAACTCCCATTTTTCTTTTTCTGAAACCCAATCTAAAAATTCAATGTTTTTAAATCTTTTGTACTTTCTCTTGAGCTTCTTTTTCATGGAACCCCCACCCATTATTTTAAGATTAAAACCTAACTTACAAGCGCACTCCAAAAGAAAATCCCCCCTTTTGTTTGGTTCAAAAGGAGCCCCTGCTACAAAATAATTTTCTCTTTTTAAAACGGTAGGTCCTTTGTATTTATCCAATGGAGGACACACAACCCTGTCTACTTGTTTATCCCAGTATTTAGAAATTCTTTTTGCAACAAAATTAGAATTTGTAACTATAATATCTGCTCTTTGAGCCGCTATGACATCCCAAACTCTGTTTATGCTTAAAAAAAACTCTTTTACTACTTTCTTTAGAAGACCAAACTTAACAATATCTCTGTACAAAGATGTAAGGTCCCAAGCATATCTCATAGGGGTATTTACATACACAAGATGCTTACAACCAAGAGGTGTTATTACTCCGTGTGCTACAGAGCTACTAACAGATATAACAAGGTCATAATCTGTAAAGTCAAACTGCTCTATAGCTACTGGCCAAAGATGAAATGTATATCTGTAAAATTTCTTAATGAAAGGTAATTTGTTTAAAAAAGAAAAATGTATATCTTTCTCTTTAAGAATCTCTGAAAGATTTTTCTTTTCTCCAAAAAGAGCATATAGGTCAGCCTGTGGATACATTTGAGCAAAACTTTCTAATACCCTGTTAGAACCAGCCATTTTCCAAAGAGATTCTGTAACTAGTGCAACTTTTTTAGGATTATTTTGTTTACTCATCATAAATTACCACTGTGCCAGTTTTTCTTCTAAAACCACCAGGTCGAGTAAATACCATAAACGCTCCGAAAAGTGTGAGAACTATACCGGTTACTAGAATATATTTATCTATACTAAGACCAGTAGATGGTACTGAAGGATCTATAATAACATCTCCTATTGTAAATGTACCAGAATCTGGTTTCTCAACTAAAATGTTTTGTGGTGGACTACCATCCCTGTACATTACCGTATTAAAACTTGCATCTCCTCCATACTCCCAATCTAGGACTGTTTCACCTTCTTGCAAAACCTCAAATGTAAGCCTTGCTAAAACATCTGGTTTTTCTCCAGTAGCATACAACATCCCTGCCCCGGACTGGGTAAACCCTGAAAGCATTACAACTCCATTGCTATTATCTATAGTGGATTCATCCTCTGGGAATTGTGAGAAAAGAGAATTATTTCTTTCAGCCTTTCTAAGTTGCAATACTTGAGGATCAAAAGTAATAGCAAATTTAGCAGAAACTATTTCTTGTCCTCCTGTATCTATTAATATGTCAACAACAAAACCTTCTTCTTTGTTCATTACAGTTCCACCTTTAGGAAAGAAAGAGAAAGAAGGATCTGCAGCTTTCACTTCTTTTAAAAAGAATCCTGACAAAACAATTGAAAAGACAAAGAGAGAAAGTATTGTTGTAAATGTTTTTTTGTTTATTTTCACCTGTATTATTTAATTTTTAATACTTAAATTTGCTTAATTCAGAATAGCAGATTATGTTAATCTTTTAAAGGAATTTTTGAACACTTTAAAATTTTCCCTGGGATTTTAACCAAAAATAATTAAAGCACAGGTCTTAGATCTACCCCCGTCATATTTGCAGGAATTTCTACCCCTAGAAGACCAAGCGTTGTGGGTGCTACATCTGCAAGTAAGCCTGTTATTCGGGCATTAGGACCTGTTCCTATCCTTAACATTGGAACTCCTGCTTTCGCTTCTACTTCACTCATTTCCGTTAATATTGTTAAAGGTACAGGGTTATTAGTATGTGCAATATCTATTTGTTTTGTAGTTCTGTTTATCATGGTCTCACAATTACCATGATCTGCCGTTATAATAACAGCTCCTCCTGCTGCAAGAGTCTCCTTGGATATTTCTGCTACACATGCATCTACAATTTCGTTTGCTTTAACAGTTGCTTTAAAATCTCCTGTATGTCCTAACATGTCTGGGTTTGCAAAGTTTAGTAGTATAAGATTGTACGGACTATTTGAAATATCTTTAATTCTCTTAATTGTTTCGTCCTTAATGCCATATGCTCCCATTTCTGGAACATCAGAGTAGTCAACTACTTGAGGGGAGGGAATCTTAAAAAAGACTTCTCCTTCTCTAGGTTGTTCTACACCACCATTAAAAAAGTAGGTTACGTGCATAAATTTTTCTGTCTCTGAAATATGAAATTGTGTCTTCCCATTTTCTGCAAGAGTTTCTGATAAAGACTTCTTAATTGGTAAAGGAGGAAAAATTGCATTAGCTGGCAAACCCTCCTCGTAACCAGTCATTGTTGCAAAGTATATATCTTTGGGATAGTTCCTTCTAGCAAAGTGTTGAAAATCTTTTAATATAAATGCCTTAGTTAATTGTCTAACTCTATCTTCCCTAAAATTCCAAAACAGTATTGCATCCCCATCTCTTACAGGACCAATAGGTTGTCCATTTACATCTACCCTAACCCTTGGTTTAAAAAATTGGTCATCCTCTCCGTTCTGGTAGGCCATATTAACTACATCTACAGGGTCTGTAAAGACTTCCTCAGATATTCCAATCATTGCATCATATGCTAATTTTGTTCTCTCCCATCTGGTATCTCTATCCATACCGTAAAATCTCCCCTGCATAGACGCTATTTTCCCAACACCTAATTCCTGTATTTTTTCTTCTAACTTCTTAACGTGTACATGCCCTTCCATAGGGGTAGTGTCTCTACCATCTAATATGACATGAATATATGGATCTATACCATTGGCTTTACATAAATCTAAGATAGAGAAAAGATGAGCTATGTGGCCATGTACACCTGCGGGACTTAGTACTCCCACTAAATGTAATTTGGTGTTTCTTTTTCTTAAAACAGATATCATCTCCTTAATGACATTGTTCGTATCTAACTCATGAGCTTGAATAGCATCATTAATTCTAGGTAGAGATTGGTACACTACTTGTCCTGCACCTAAATTAAGATGGCCTACCTCTGAGTTACCTGCTTCTTCTCCTGGTAACCCTACATGTGTACCAGCAGCATGCATTAGTGTAGATCTACCATATGTCCAAGCAGTATCTAAGAAAGGAGTTTTTGCTGCTAAAACAGCATTCCCCTCTAAGTCTGGATACACCCCTAACCCATCCATAATAATTAGGGTTACAAATTTTCTAACATCTAAAACATTATTAAATTCATTCTCCTTCTCTGGTTGTTGCTTCTTAAAAAAATTCGTCATATATATATTGGCATTCAGGTAAAGATATACCATATAATATATCGTATGAACAATTTACGCAAAAAAAATATTCAATCTCTTAAAAAAGATATTGAGGAAACAGTAAAAAGTCTTGGTCTTGAAGAAAAAAAGAAAGAGGTAAATCTTTTGGAACAAGAAAGTCTACAGGATAATTTTTGGGAAAACTCTCAGAAAGCACAGGACACTATGTCTAGAATTTCTCATCTTAAAGAGGAAATATCTACGGCAGAACAGTTACAAGAAGAGATATTTTCTTTAGAAGAGCTTTTTAATTCAATAGAGAAAGAAACTCAACAAAACGAACTAATTGAAGAATATCTTTCTTTAAGAGGGAGATTAGATAAATTTTCTTTAAGAAAATTTCTTTCAAACAAATATGACTCTCTTAAGGTAGTGCTTTCAATAAATGCAGGACAAGGTGGTACTGAATCTAATGACTGGGTCCGGATGCTTTACAGAATGTACTGTATGTTTTTTGACAAACAGGGCTGGAAATACACTGTAGGTGAAATAACTAAGGGAAGTGAAACAGGACTTTCTTCTGTTACCATAACTGTTGAACAACCTTATGCTTTTGGAATGTTAAAAAAAGAACATGGCGTACACAGGTTAGTTAGGATATCTCCTTACAATGCACAAGGACTAAGACAGACAACCTTTGCAGGGGTTGAGGTTCTTCCAATATTTGCAAACAAAGATAATCTAGATGTCTCTCTTGAGATTCCATCCAAAGATATTCTTTTTAAAGCAGTACGCTCTTCTGGTCCAGGGGGACAGAGTGTAAATAAAACATCCTCTGCTGTACAATTAACACACATTCCTACTGGTATTACAATACACTCTTCGGAACACAAGAGTCAGGCTCAAAACAGAGAAAGAGCTATGGAGATACTGAGAGCTAGGCTGTGGAGAATTAAAGAAGAAAAGAAGATGGAAAAGATATCTGAGATAAAAGGAGAAACCAAAGTAGCGGGATGGGGTAACCAAATTAGAAATTACATACTACATCCCTACAAGCTTGTTAAAGATTTAAGAACAGGTGTAGAATCTAATAATCCTGAGAATGTTCTAGATGGGAACATTGAGAAGTTCCTTGAAGCTCAAGTGAGATTGCAGTAAGATATATGAGTAACTAAACTGACTAAAACTGCCAATGCTGTTTTTTGACAAAGTAAGCAAAAAATACGACAGAGACATAGTAGCTCTCGAAGATGTTAATTTTTCCATAGACAAAGGCGAGTTCTCCTTTCTTGTAGGTCCTTCAGGGGCTGGAAAAACTACACTCCTTAGATTATTAATTAGAGAGGAATTACCAACTTCAGGAAATATTTTGTTTGAAGATATAGAAGTTGCTAAATTACCTAGAAAACTTCTTCCTACGTACAGACAAAGATTAGGTATTGTTTTTCAGGATATGAAATTACTTCCTAGTAAAACTTTAGATGAAAATATTGCCTTTACATTAGAGATCCTGGGTAAGAATAATAAAGAAATTAAAGAAACCACAGACTATTTGCTTGAACTAGTTAAGTTACAAGATAGAAGACATCTGTTCCCTAGACAGCTTTCTGGAGGAGAAAAACAAAGGGCAGCTATAGCGAGAGCATTAGCAAATAATCCTGACTTGCTTGTAGCAGATGAGCCTACAGGGAACCTGGATCCTGTCAATGCTTTAGAAATATTAAACATACTAAAAGATATTAATAAGACGGGGACGACAGTTATGGTAATTAGCCATGACCGAGATATTGTTAACCAGATGAAGACAAGGGTTATTAGAATAGTAGAGGGTAAGATAGTGTCTGACACAAAGGGAGATTATGATTCTGTAGGAACTCCTAAACCTCCTGTTATAAAGAGTACCCAAGATGATATTAAGATAGATGAGGGTATTGAAAAGAAAGAGAAGAAATTAAGTAGAAAAGAGAAACAAGAAAAGAAACAAGAGAAGAAGGATATAGATGAGAATCTTAAGAGTTTAAATAAGAAGATTTTAGAAAAGCTATTAGATGCTAAAATAGACAATATAGATTTAGTTTTAAATTTAACAGAGAGTGATTTAAAAAATCTCAACCTTTCTAAGAAGGAAAAAACAATCTTAGAAAAGTTTGTTCGTAATTATTTAAATAGTCAGGAAAAATAATATGACATCAGATAGAATTTTTATTACAGCTAAAAAGAATATTAAGAGAAATAAGTGGTTATCTCTTTCTACAATATTTGTTTCTACTATAGTAATAGCAATCTCTTCCTTTTTTATAGCTACTGCAATATTTGCACAAAGAGGTGTTAAGTATTATGAGCAGAAGGCTCAGGTTATAATATTTTTTAAGAAGGATACTTCTGAGGCAGACATATTGCTTTTAAGAGATAAGCTTTTTGATCCTGAATTGGTTGAGGATATAGATTATGTATCTCAAGAGGATGCTCTTTTAATATATCAAGAAGATTTTGCAGAGAATCCTGACTTAATTGCAACAGTAACTGCAGATTCTTTACCTCCTAGTTTAGAGATTAGGGCTAAGTCTATAGATTCCTTAATCCAAATAATTGAGAATATTAATATAGAAAAAGAAACTAATGTGTTTATTGATGAGGTTATGTATTTTAGAGATGTTGTAGAAAATTTAAAGACTCTTTCTAGAATAATTGGTGTAGGTTCAATAGTATTAATATCTTCATTGCTAATAATTACAATTTCTTTAATTAGAATAACGATAGGGTTTAATATTAATGCTCATAAGGAAGAGATAGAGATTATGCATTTGGTTGGTAGTTCAGATAAGTTCATAAAGCTTCCTTTCATTTTAGAAGGGTTCTTTTATGGTCTTGTCGGAGGGTTTTTGGGTGCTACCTTACTAATAGTTCCTTGGTATACGATGATTTATTATTCACAGAATACTGATTTCGCTTTTTGGATTAATCAATTGTTAACTGATTTAGATTTTGATTTTCTAAGGTCTCTAAATATTTTCTTTATATTACTTTACTACTTAGGACATATGTTAGCAGGAGGGTTATTGGGTATAGCGAGTAGTTTTAGTGCAGTTAAGAGGTATTTAGAATAATATTATGAATAAACTAAAGATTGGGATAACAATTTTAGTATTATTATTTTCCTTACTTTGTTTTATTGGATTAGGTACATATTATGATAGGCCGGTGTTAGCACAGGTTAGTTGTCCATATCCCGACCCCTATTCTGAAGAATGTCTAAAATATATGGAAGAACAACTTGAAAAAATAGAAAAAGAAAAAGGAGCTGTACAAAAAAAACTCAAGGATGAAGAATATCAACAACTCTCTTTACAAGAAAGAATTAATTATATTAACGGTCAAATAGCTCAAACCGAGACGACTATAAGAACTATAGAGATAGAAATTGCCTCACATGACATAGAGATAAGACTTCTTGAAAAAAGTATCCAAGAAAAAGAGGATAACATTTCAGTACTAGGACAAGAGATTAGTGTTCTCGAAGAAACAGTTGGACGAAGAGTTACAGAATCATACAAATACTCCTTCATCGGTCCCTTAGAGTTATTTCTAGATTTCCAGAATTTTGACTCCATTTTGAGAAAAACAAAATACCTCGCCGTTACGAGAACTCAAGACAGAGATTATCTAAAAGTATATGGCATAAAAGTTCAAGAGGTTAAAAGGGAAGAAAACATACTAACTCAAAATAAAGCTGATTTACAAACAAAAAGGAATCTCATGGAAGAAGAAAAGATAAATCTCTCGGAAACAAGAGCCGATTTGGCTAATCAAAAGTCAGAAAGAGAAAGGCTGCTTGCAGAATCGAAAGCAAAAGAAGTCCAACTAGCAGCAGAATTACAAGGACTAATAAAAAGTTCAAATGAGGTTACGAGTGTAATCACTACAATTATTATGAATCGCTTTAGAACTGGTTTGATCCCAATCAACAAGGAGGTTAATCCTGGAGATATCATTGGCTTCCAAGGCCATTCTGGTTTTGCATATGGTTCACACTTGCATTTTAACCTAAGCGGGGCTGGAACAGGCCCATTAGAACTCGGGTATTTTAGAATTGTAGACGGGAGAGTATATGACGGGAATGCCAATTCCCCTTTAGGAAATGGTGCCTATTTAACTTATGGCTATCATTTTGGCTATTCCCTTGACATGGTTGGGGCTGAAAATTGGAATAACCAAAAATATACTGTACAACAAGGAGAAGTTTGCTGTCCCCTATATATAATTGCCCCCTCGGAAAGAGGAAGACTTTGTGATCCAAATGTCTCAAATAAATGCTGTGTACGCCCAGGATCGTTTAATCTCAATGGGGAAGGAACACCCGTAAGAGCAGTAAAAGGAGGATTTGTAACTGTAGTAGAAACAGATCCATGCGGAGGAAGATATGTAGTTATAGACCATGGGCAAGGAGAAGCTTCACTTTATCTCCACTTAAGATAACCCCTTCTTCCCAAATATCAAATATTTTGCTAAACTAGTCATATTAAATTTTACATAACATATAGTAATGCCTAAAAGTAAGAAAAGTACCAAGAAGAAAACTGCACCCAAGAAAGAAATATCAAAGAAACTTGATATTAAAAAAGTTAAACTCCCTAAAATAGAAAATATGGAAAGTTTACAACCTGCTCTTAAGGTAGTAGGTATAGTTATATTAATAATTGCATCACTAGCTTTAATAGACCTAGCTGTTCAATACCTAAATAACGATTACAGTGTAGCTGTAGTTAATGGTGTTAGAATTCCTAAGAGTGAGTGGCATGACAGATTAGAAACTGCATACGGTTCTTCTGTAGCTTCTCAGTTAATAGATGACCAAATAGTTAGGAGTGAAGCTAAAAAGGCAGATGTCTCTGTCTCAAGGGAAGAGATAGACCAAGAAATAGAGAGAATTGTAGAGAGTATTGGTGGTCAAGAAATGTTCGAGAGTGCTCTAGAAGCTAACAATATTACTGAGGAAGAATTAAGAGAACAAATAGAGGTAGACTTACTAGCTACTGCTATACTTTCTCCAGACTTAGAATATGGAGAGGAAGATGTTATAGATTTCTTTAGTCAATATAGTGATGTAATATTTCCAGAAGAAACAGCAGAGTTAGAAGAGGGAGAATTGCTTAACTTTGAAGAGTACAAAGAGCAAACAGAAGAAATTTTCATACAACAGGAAGTACAAAACAAAAAAGCTACCTGGTTAAATGAAAAGAGAAATGAATACAGGATACAAGATAACTCTACCTCTAAACCAAGATATGGTTTCTTAACTATTGCTACAAATATTGTAAATAACTTACTTGAGGGAAATGCAAGCCAAGAAGAGTAGTTGAAAGAAATATTTAAGAAGAACTTAAAGGGAGACACATATGTCTCCCTTTTCATTACTAACAACTTTTATATACTACCCCCTACTCTTCTGGTTCTACTAAACCGTACCCTCCATAGTTTCTTCTGTATATCATGGATATTTTACCGGTACTCTTATTTTTAAAAAGATACTGATCATAACCAGACAGTTCCATCCTTTCTATAGCCTCTGCTTCCAATATTGGATTCATATCTTTAACTACTTTTCTTTTAACTATTCCAGAGACATAGTCAGTATAATCATCTACTCCCTTCTCTACCTCCTCTGTAAGAGCCTCTAAGGCTGCCTCTGCTTCTAACACCTTCCATGGCTTAATACCCTCCCAATGTTCCTTTCTGTCACTATATCTCTTTAATCTTCTATCTAACGTATCCATAGCAAGGTCAATATTTGCATACATATCTGGACCCTCTTGCTCTACCCTAACTGGTGAGTTAGGTAAGTTTACATTAATGTCTATTCTGAAATCTTCGTCTACACCTCTACTATGTTTATTATTTTTAAAGAATACTTCTATAGCTGTAGCATCTTCTAAAAGAGCTTCTTTCTTTTTTATTTTTTCTAAAATATATTCCTTTAGCGAATCTGAAGAATCCATACCAACATATTTTATTTCTATCTTTTCTTCAAACATTGTAATGGATGATTAATTTAGATATATTAATATAATATAATTTTAGGAAGATAAATTCCAATTATGGACAAACCTGAAAGTGAGTTCATCCCAATTATTGCAAACAACGAGCAGGTATACGATGCTTACCCTGAACTCTTTGAAGTACTTAACATCTCAAATAGTAAAATCTATCTAGAAAAAGCTAATCCCAGAAAGGAAGAAACCTTTGCAAAAGAAGATAGGGTTTTTCTTCTTCCCTCTGGAATGCTCTCTATAACAACCCTAGATCTAGATCATCTTTGGAATATGAGTGAGAGAGATGAGAAGTTACTTAGAAAATTTGATCTTTATGCAGAAGAATTAAATAGTAAGAGAATTAACAAAGAGGAAATAAAGTATTTTCAAGAAAAAGATATAGAAGGGAGACTATATGGGATAAAATATTATCCTTATAATGATATTCATAGTAATAGAGTAATGCTTGATATGCTAGAAAAGAAACTTCTTGCACTTAGAGGTATACCCAGTAGATAGGTTCTTGCAGAAATAACCTTGTATATATATAATTGACCTGTCATTTAATAATCCGCGGTAGCTCAATGGTAGAGCAAACGGCTGTTAACCGTTCGGTTGAAGGTTCGAGTCCTTCCCGCGGAGTTCATCCCGCTAACTTATAGTGTTAAAGATTGATCAAGGTATAAGGTTTCGCTTTTCTTTGAATTCTAATATATAATTCTTCCTATGAACTGGTTTCTAATAGCACTACTACCTCCAATATTTTGGAGTCTAACAAATCATATTGATAAATATCTTCTTGCTAAATACTTCAAGGATGGTGCTATAGGTGCTGTTATGATTTTTTCTTCAAGCATTGCAATATTATTATTACCAATAATAATATTAATTCAACCTGCAGTAATACAAAATTTTCAAATAAATTATTTACTAATCGTTTTAAATGGGACCTTGTACTTATTTGCATCGCTACCATATTTCTATGCCTTAGAAAAAGATGATGCTTCTCTATCAGTTCCCTTATTCCAAATGATTCCCGTTTTTTCTTTTATATTGGGGTATATATTTCTCGCAGAGACTTTGAATATCACTCAAATTGTTGGTGGAATAATAATTATAATTTCATCAATATTCATATCTTTAAAAATCTCAGATATAAAAAGGATCAGAATGAAATGGGATGTATTTGGACTTATGGCTTTATCAAGTGTTCTTTTTGCTCTTAATTTTATATTCTTTAAACATTTTGCTTTAGAAACTGACTTCTGGGTTACTAGTTTTTGGGAATATGTAGGTTTTGGATTGTTTGGAATATTTCTTCTTCTTTCTGTAAAGAATTACAGACAGGGGTTTTTTAATGTATTAAAGCAAAACAGATTAAAGGTTGTTAGTATTAATGGATTGAATGAATTAATAAATATCATTGCTAAAATTTCTTTCAATTTTGCTACTATACTTACTCCTGTTACAATGGTATGGATTATTAATGGTTTACAACCTTTCTTCGTATTTGTATTTGGAATATTACTTACAGTATTATTTCCAAAAATATCAAAAGAAGATATATCAAGAAAAACATTAATACAAAGAGTTATAGCAATTGGTGTAATAACAGTAGGTGTATATCTTATAAACAAATCTACATAGAGAAGCTTCATTAGTTATTTAATATATCCTTTCTCTAAAAAAGTTCGCACAATTTGAAGTACGTGGAGTCCCGCTAACTTATAGTAAAAATCTTACTTTATAAGATTATATAATGAGTATTTCAGAATAATGATAAAGCATGGTCAATAAATTCTTTAAATGATTTTCTATTATTATATTCATTTGCTAATAAATCTCTGTTTTTTGCTAATTGAGGATAATTTTGTAAAAAGTTCTCATAACCTTTCATTCTCTCTGTCCATAAATTATTTAATTTTTGTTCAATTCCTAATATAAAGGTTGTTGTTATTTCATTCACTGACCAATATTTATTCCAATTGTCAAATATTTCTTGGTGTGGAAAGTTCTTAAAGAAATACTGCCATATATGAGTCATAAGAAGTTCATGAGCTGTAATTCTCAGATGAGTGTCCCATTCATCATAAATCCAAAGATATACAGTATTTCCGAAAACATTGCTTACTCCAGGGTGAAATAAAGATACAATAACTTTATAGGTGGGATGCTTCCACTTTAAACCTACTACATTTTCTGTTTCTTGTTTAAATAAGTCATTTATTTTATTCCACTCTTTTAGAAACTCTTTCTTTTTAGAAATAAGCTGTTGTTTATCTTTTAAATATTTTTCATCATATAGATTAGCTATATCATTTCTTACATTTTGAAAGTTGTCACTTTTAGATATCTTTTGAAACAAATCTCTATTTATTCCCATTCTCTGTGCCCTGTTCCAATTGCCAGATGGATTATTTGACTTAATCATTGTATAGACCATCTTAATATCTTTATTCTTATTAATTGTATGTATTACTTGCATATTTATACTATACGACATAATTCAGTAGATTAGAAATTTTTAAATAGTCAATATTGAAGTTGAATCTTAAGTTCATGAATATGTCATATATGGGGAGCCATATTTATAAGGAATTTATCTCCTCTAATTCTCTCTCTGCTGTCTCCCAGGGGAAAATTGTTATCCCTTTTCTAAGAGAAAACTCCTCCTTCTCCTCTTCTGTCGCAACAATATCTTCATCTGTCATAATCCCATATACAACCTCTTTATACATAGACAAATTATTCTGTGTTTTTTTAAAAACCCTGGTAACTGTTGCATAATATAGTTCTGAATTGGGATACTCTTTCTTTAATAAGTCATATGCCTTCCTAGCCGATTCTCCACTTGATGTGTTGGATTCAACAACAAGAATTTTAGGGTTATTAACCAAATCAAATGGTTTTACTATTGGAGAAAATAATTTTATTTCTGTGGGATTGTAAAAATACTTCAAATGAATAGGAACTATGTTAACTATTTCTAATTTATTAGCTATAACCGTTGCTGGAATCATACCATTTCTTAGTATTGGTGCTATGGCATCAAATTCAATATCTAGCTTTTCTATTTTCCTTACTAAATTCTGGCATATTTCACCAAACTCCTGCCAGCTCATTTGATTTGTTTGTTCCAAGGTGTATTTCATTCTTTTTCTTAATTATTCAGATTATACCTCAGACAATTATTCAATTAAATATCTGACAGGAAATAGGTTCGCACAACTTGAAGCACGCGGAGTTTTTATCTACTAAACATCCCTGATACTCTCTTATCATCATCTAATACGTATATCTTATTATTCCTAATTACACTTCTTAAAAATATATACAATAATTTAGGTGTTTGTTTTCTTTTATACAAAGATTTTCCTTTTAGATAAAGATAGGTATTTTTAAAAGACAGTAAATTAGAAATACTTATATCACAAATATGTATCTCTATATACTCTTCCATATTATCCTTTCCGACTATTTCATCAAAAGAATATACCTCGGGGAATTTTATATCCTTACTATTTCGATTAGTTAAAAGTATTTTAATAGCATTAGGAGATTCTTTTACTAATTCTTTATACTTTTCTAAACCAGAACCAAGCAATTCTGACTTACCAGTAACTGGATTATCTTTTACTAATGTATCATCTAAATCAAAATATAAGAAATCATACATAGATTGATAATAACTTTTTACAAAGTGCAAAGTCAATTTCAATCTTGAACTTCATGTATTGAATATAAGATTTATTTAACATCCTTCCCTTCTTCTGGCTCAGTCAAAAACCTTATTAAAAGATATCCAGTTGTAAAAATCAATACTGCCATATCATCTATTAAACCTATCCCCGTAGCCATATCTCCAGAAATTAAATCTATTGGAGATACAATATATACAAAAGAAAGGATTAATATCCAATTCTTTTTAAAAAATTGTTTTAGTTGTTTCATACAAACATAATATCACAAGAAGAATAATGGAGGTGTTTATTATAAACTTACTAAGATTTACAGGAATAACTGGTTTTAACTTCTACAGTTTAATTGTAGCTGTTATTGGAGCTACTATAGTTATCTTCTTAGGAAGAGTGATCCACAAATAAAAAAAGTCTCTAAAACTTTCTAAACGCAGAACTTAAAAAGAAAACCCCAGAATTAACTGGGGTCTTTCTTCTTCCTTTACTGTAAGAACTATCTTCCAGCTGGAATATCATTAGGTTGTCCTGCTGGTGCTTCTACCTCTGGATTCCCTCCTGGAATATCATTAGGTTGTCCACTAGGAACATCATCTGGTTGTCCTGCTGGTGCTTCTACCTCTGGATTCCCTCCTGGAATATCATCCAAATCTATACCATTCTCTCCCCCTGGATTATCTGGTCTAAATTCTTCAGCTTGCTGTCTCTTTTCTTCTACCATCTCCATAACTGCTTCCTGCCTTTCTCCTGAAATAGCATCCACAGCTCTACCCTGAGCTTCTGCTCCCATCTGCATTGCTCTCTGTATTGATGCTTGAGCCTGTTCTGGAACCTTTGCTAAAACACCTGCTAAAGCCTCTTGGTGTACAAAAGTAGCATTTACAACTAATTCTGACACCTCATCCGTATCCAATCCATCTTCCTGAGCTTTTTCTACTTCTAATATAGCGTTACCCATACTCTCCTCATAGTCCTCAGTTAACTCGCCTATTAACTCAATTTCCTCTTCTGTTAATTCTGTCTCCTCTGCTTCCTCTAACTCTTCTTGAGCGTAAGCATGTCCCAAAAGAGATAACACAGAATCATCCTTGCCATCAACTATGCTAGCTATATCTTCAATTCTCTTTTCTGCATGCTCTAGATGTACCTCTGCTCTTGCTAAAGTCCCTCCTATCCATCCAGCAAAAGTTAATTCAACACCTTCGTAAACTCTACCTAGAGAGTAAAGAGGTTGTCCTGGCAGAGAACTACCTGCTGCAACCCTACCTACGAAGAGAAATGCTATTACGGCGAAAAGAACCACGCCTAAGCCTACATATATCTTCTTTGAAGCCATAAATAGTAATTATTATAATTTATTTGTACTAATATGGTACCACTTCTATGTAATTATGCAAGAGATACTTTAATTAAGACATTTCTAAAACAACAACCTTATTCCCGCTACTAATACAAACAAATAAATAATTATTCTCAATATCTTTACAGGAATTTTGTCAAAAATAACCCTACCTAACTGTAAACCTATAAATAATGCAGGGAGTACAATTAAGGTATATACCCCTACCTCCCTATCTATCCTTCCTACTAAGTAGTGACCCAGTACTACAAATAATCCTGTAAAAAACATATACGTAGTAATTAAATCCTTATTCTTAAGCTTGGAAATTCTCTTGTCAGCCGTAAAATACATACCCACTAAAGGACCATTAACATTTATTGAAGCTCCAAACACCGCTACTAGAAAACCCACCAATATTCCAGTTACTCTGTTAAAATTAAATTCTATCTCCTTACCTAGTAGACTGTACACACTAGAAAAAATTAGTATTATTCCCAATATTAATAACAGTGTTCTCTCTGGAACTATTTGAAGGAAATATAGACCTAGAGGAATACCAAACAGTGAACCTACAAAAAGAGGAACTAATATTTCAGTTAATCCCTTAGCCTTGGTACGATATGCTACCATCCCTGTGGCAACTATAGAAATTATTGCTACCAATGGAATTGCTATTTCTAAAGGTAAAAAGAAAGGCAATAAAGCCATAGATATTGTAGATATTCCAAAACCAACTACCTCTGCACCTATTCCTGCTAGTACAAAAACTAGACTTACAAGTACAAATTCCATAGATTAATATATCATAGGAAGAATATCCTTGTCTTTTAAAAAGTATGTTGCTAGACTTTCAATATGCTTCCAGAAACCGAGTTGCTACCTACAACTGTTCACGAAGACCATTTTCCCTACCAAGAAGAGTATAACCACTATCAAGGAAGATTTACGCTAGAAGATTATTCCTTAATCCGAGAAGTCATTGCAAATAACCCTATGGGTGATTATGAGAATTTATACAACAATTATATTAATTCCGAAGTAATGGAATATCCTGAATTTGTTTGTAAACAGGAAATATCTAGGAAATTCCGAGAACTTGACTCTGGACAAGACGTAACCAAAACCGAAGCCTTTCTATTCACACTCCTAAGGGACCGTGAAGATTTATCACTGTTTGACGAGGATAACTCAGAAAAGATTAAGTTAAAATCTTTTGAGACTAAATGCCTATCTGACCATACTCTTCTTGCCGAGATATTTCTCATCACAGATTTAGATAAATTCTGCTCTATGACAGAAGGACTAGGTCATATTTTTAATAGAAGTAATTGTTAAAGAATGGTAACATACTATTTCATATGCCTGAATATATTCAAGCTGCCCTAGATCTAGAAAGATTTAAAACAGAAGAAACTCAAAAAGAAGACACCGCATCTAGAATAACTCCGTCTTCTTTAGAAACCATCATTAACTACAATTTCCAATACAAAAGATTACAAAAAAAAGAAAAATTACAAGGAGAGCAACTAGAAAAAACTTTCCTAAACATGTTAAATAGAAATAAATACTTTGAAGAAGAGAAGGTCCTAAAAAACATTGCAGATAGTGCTAGAGGAACACACCTACATAACCTAACTTATGTAAATTCCCTTTTCTACAGAACTTCCCTCTTTAAAGAACATCCTGATATTGAGGATATTGAAACTACATTCCCATTTAGAAATGATGAATACTATGAAGGCTTAACTAAAATACTAGATATAACTCTTACCGAATCCACTTCACAAGACCCACTAGATAACGCGCAAATTTTTTGGAATATTTGGAGACTTAATGGACAAAACTTCCTTCCAAATGGTAAAAGATACAGAATTACACCAAAACAAGTAAAAGAAATATGGGAGAGAGATTTAATTGAACCAGGAATTTTAAATCTCACAAGAGAGAGTTTTACAAAAATACAAGACGCTATTGATCCAACAAAAACTCTTGTCATGAATGAAGTCCCTCTTATTCTTAACACATACTTTCCTGAAACAAACATACAAATCTGTACAAATATTGATGAAATTAGAATTACACCCAATTCTGAGACTCCCATACATATCATAGATTACAAGACTGGTAGAGAATTCTACAAAGAGAAAGGACCTGAAGAAGATTTACAAGTTTTTTTAATGGTGCTAGCTGTATTTACCAAGTTTGCAGATGAAATACATGAACTTGACATTCAACTTTCTGACTGGGATTTAAGATACCAAGCAGGAGATAGAATTAAAAAACCACTTACTTTTAAAAATAAAAAGGTTTTATCTAAAGGAAGAAATATTAAATCGATAGAACATTGGCAAATACCAAACCTACCCTTTGATAAATTCATAAAATTTTCTTACATAAGCCCTGTAACTCAAGAAGAAACTCCAGTAAGCTTAGAAGATATTGGATTAGCAGACCAAAGAGGTATATGGAGGAGATTAAAAACTTTAGAGTATTACCATGATTTTTACCTAAGATATAAACATAAGGGAATGAGAAAGAAAATAAATAGTTCTAGTGCTTTTTTTACATTTCCCAAATTCCCTTCTAAAGAGTTTTTAAAAAAGCATATTGGTCTTTGGGATAAAAATACAGAATATTTTGAATAACTATTTACAATTAAATAACTTCTTAATATGTACTTTAACACATCCCTTTGATATCATAATTATTAATGAAATCTCTTAAGAATAAATCTAAATATCTTCTTCTTTTTACGATTGGAGTCTTACTATTAATACCGACAATATATTTTCTTTACAAAAATATCTTTGAACAAAGAATTGTTGCTCTAAAACCAACAGATGTAATCGTAGTAAACATTTCTACAGTAGAAGCTCAAATATATTGGAAAGCAAAACCAGAGAGTATACAAAAATTATCCTTTAAGGAAAAAGAAGACACAGGTCTTTACAAGGAAGTTACACAATCTATTATTCCTGAAGATATTTTTTCTGAAAAAAGAGTACATTACACTACTCTTAGTAATCTAAAACCAAATACAGA
>CAYGKF010000001.1:0-27356 GCA_964350615.1 uncultured Candidatus Saccharibacteria bacterium | reverse complement strand
TTCTTCAAAATGAAGGTGTGCTTCATCCCAGGTCTCAAATTTCCTCATATTAGGTTTTCTCTTGTTCTCCCAATACTTTAATCTTCCGTGTATTATTCCAGAAGCACCCGTATACCCAATTATGTCTCCTTGCTCAACCCATTTTACATATTTATCTCCTTGAGAAAGAAGGTTTTTAAGTTCCTTAGGTGTGTACAGATAAGATTCTTTTTTGTTTATATCCTCTGAGAATGAAAAACCATACAGTTTTTTAATCCACCAATATTTTCTTGTTAATTTCTGTGTTTCTTTTATTGCTTTTTCTAATAGGGCTTTACTTTTTTTGTACTTTCTTCTTGTATTATTTTTTTTAATAATTTCTTTTTTGTAATTAACCCTTAGGGGTTTGTGTGTCTTTGCATATATCCCATTACCAAATTTAGAGAGATGACTGTATTGTGTAATTCTTCCACCTTTAACTCTACATATCTTGTATGGATGATATATTTGTACAAAGTAACCAAGGCCCAAAGAGAGTGGTTTTCCTTCGTAAAGCTTGGGAGTGTTGTCTTCGTTAAGTAGTGTGAATCTATGGTAGCCTGCTACAGCATAACCACTAGCTGCAGCGTATACTGGGGTTTTCCAATTACATGTGTAGTCTATAGCCTTGTGAAAATAGAAACCATGTACATTTCTTTCTTCTTCACTGTAAAGGAATCCTTCTGTTATTTGTCCGTTTTGTTTAAGGGGGTGTATTAAGTATTTGTAATCCTTAATATTTGGGGCATATCTTTGTCTGATAGTGGCCATATAGATATATTATACAGGATGTTGGAGGTTGATGTACTGCTTTCTTGGGGCATCTTATTCTCTAGCTAATTTAATATTGGTTTTGTTTTTTCCATTTCTATTGCCTGGTTTATATAGTTTATCTCATCTTTTTCAAATTTCTCATGACATTCTGGACAACACAGGAGTATCTTATGAATTGTTCCATCTATTTCCTTTTCTATTTCTACATATATCTCTCTTTCCACCATCTTTTTCCCACACACAGGATCATACATGTATGTTTTCATTTTTGTAATATTAAAACTTAAAGGGTGTACCCCCACCTATGGTATAGGTATAACATGGGTAAATATTATTGTCAAGAATTTAAAAAAGATAAGGCAGAAGGGTTTAAAGGATAATTTTCTCTTGCAACTAGATCTTTAATTTAAGTTTTCCTAATTCTTTCTCTAAACCGTAGGCTAAATTCAAAATAGTTTGCTCATCAAAATAATTACCTATGAACTGTATACCTGTTGGCATACCTTCACTTAAACCTGAGGGGATAGTTATACCAGGTAATCCAGACTCTGAGCTACTCTCCGCTAATACATCTGCTAATTCTCCAAATAGTGGGTTATCTGCGTCCTTGTCTTTAAATGCAATGGATGGAGTAGTAGGGGCTACTATGGCATCATACTTTTTTAATACCTCATCCATATCTTCCTTAATTAATTGTCTAACCTGTTCAGACTTTTTAAAATATTCATCAGCATAACCTGCCGAAAGAGAAAATGTTCCTGTCATTACTCTTCTTTTAGCTTCTTGTCCAAAACCTTCTCCCCTTGTAGATTCATAATATATTTTAATATTTTCATTTTCACTTCCCTCTAATCCATACCTTGTACCATCATATCTTGCAAGGTTAGAGGACACCTCACTTCTACATGTTACTGTGTATACGGCTATTCCGTACTTAGGGTCTAATACATTAACTTCTTCTACTGTTACTCCTAATTTTCTTAATATGTCTACTCCTTTAAGAAGGTTTTCTCTAACGCCGTCTTCTAATTCCATTTCTAAGTATTCTTTGGGAAGTGCAACTTTAAGATCTGAAATATTTTTACTTGTTAGGTTGTCAAAGTAGTTAGGTACTTCTAATTTAGATGAGGTGAAGTCATTTGGGTCATGACCGGCTAAAATTTCTAACATGTATGCAGCATCTTTAACATCTTTTGTTAAGGGTCCAGGAGAGTCCAAAGACGAACCCATGGCTAACACACCATACCTTGACACTCTTCCGTATGTTGGTTTAAAACCAACTAGGCCACACCATGATGCAGGTAGTCGCAAAGATCCTGCTGTTTCTGTTCCTAGACTTGCTGTACACATGTCTGCAGCAAGGGCACTTGCAGAGCCTCCACTTGATCCTCCAGGTAGTCTTTTAACGTCCCAGGGGTTTCTAGTGGGTCCGTAGTAGGATGTAACAGTACCAGATCCATGACAGAATTCATCTAGGTTTGTTTTACCAATTATTATGGCTTCTTCCTTTAGGATATTTTCTATTACTGTAGCGTTGTACACAGGTTTGTAACCATCTAGTAGGTGTGAGGCTGCTGTAGTTAGTATGTCTTTGGTAGAGAAGATGTCTTTTACAGATATTGGTACTCCTGCTAATTTGTTTTCTTTGAGTTTGTTAAAGTTTTTGTCTAATTCTTTAGCTTTTTTAAGTGACTCTTCCTCGCATACTGTTATGTATGCATTGAGTTTAGGATTTAGTTCTTTGATCCTTTTAAGATAGTACTTAACTATTTCCTCTGAGGAGATTTTTTTGCTTAGTAATTTTTCTCTAAGTTGGGTTATTGTGTAGTCCATACTTGTGTATTCTACCAAAAACCCCAGTAAATTAGAATGGAAATGGTAAGAGGGATTAAGGTTCCTAGGGTTACTTGAGTTAAGTCATGTTTCTTAAGGGCTATTCTAGACCATCCTATGAAGGGGGTAAAAAGAAAGAGAGCGAAGAGGGCAGGTGTATTAGGGAAGAGGAATAGTAAGGTGGTAAAGAGTATGGTGGAGTATGTCATGTGTCCAGATATTTTCCAAAAGAATGTAATTAGTGTAATGACAGAGGAGATTAAGAAGAGGTTTAGGGTTACCTTAGTTAACATTTCTAAATTAAAGGTAGTAAGAAGTAGAAAGAGTATGCCAAAGATTATTGTGATGGTAGAAAAGTAAGGGGGTCTTTCTTTTCTGTTGGTGAATTCATAGTCGGTAACCTTACCCATTTTTTTAAGTACAAAGTAGGGGAGGATAGGGGAGAGGGTGTATGTTAGAATAAAGATTGTTTTATTTAGTGTGTCTAAGGGTGATACTAGGATAGCTATAACAGGGGTTAGTATCATAGTCATAAAGCCGTTGGATATTTCTGATATTATTCTTGCTATTTTGGTTTTGAGCATTGTTTATTGTAGCTCAAAAGATTGGTTATGCAAAGTGTAAGTTTCGCTTTATTTCAAAAGCTCATCAGATTTCTTAGAAATGACTTACTAGTTAGAGGAGATATATTAGAATGGTAAAAACCACTAATTTATCTCCCCTAACCTTCTTCTCCAAGGCAAGGTTTACTAAGACACTTAGCCGAAGAGTTTATGCAGGGTTCTTTTTAAGAGTTGTTATTTTTCCTTCACTCGGAGTTCATCAAGCTTTCGCTCAATTTTTCTGAGTTGGTGTTGAAGGTCCAAATTAAACATTTTTTGGTCAAGTCCGATGTTATGTATCTGGAAATCCCTCGATGAGAGATTAGCTTTGTACAATTGTAATTGCAGTCTAATATCTCTTATATGGTACTCCAGGCTCCGAAAATCGCTATTATGTGACCTGTGGAATAGTAACCAGTAGGTGTATCCAGCAACGAAGAAGTATCCGGTGATAGCAATGGCTATTCCAATAGTAGAATTTTCTTCGAGTCCCATGAGAAGGATTTCGGAGTATTGGTAAAGCTGGAGTATCCCAAATGCAATCAAAAGTAGTACAAGTAATACTTTTTGAATGTCCTGGAATACTGACTTGTGTTTTGAGAAAAAGTTTTTAGTTTCTCTCCAAATGTTTTCGAAAAAATTTTTGCTTTTCGAAAGGAAGTTTTTTATCTTCTCCCCAAGATTTTTGAAAAAGTTTTTTACAAACATTTTTACACCTCCGTGGGTGATAGTAGTGGTGAGTTGATAAGCGTAAAGAACCATGCATTTTTAAAGATCGTTTATATTGTTCCTAAATCCCTGTGGGTTAGGTATAAACAGGGGTATTATATAATAAAAAGGCACTGAAATAAACCCATAGTTTTTGCTTTAAAGGGGTTACATAAAGAAAGAGACACAGTTTTACCTGTGTCTCTTCTGGCAGTATTTTTTATATATTAATACTGTGGTTCTTCCTCTTCTTTTCTTCTTTTCCAAAGTATTATGAAGAGTAGTAGTAATGGTAATATAATTAATGGATATATCCACCATGGTCTACTTTCTTGTTCTTCTTCTACATCATTTTCATCCTCTGTACCTCTTACATCTTTATCTTCGTCCTCAATATCTTCTGTATCTTCAACCTTAGTATCTTCTACTTCTTCCTCTGTTTCTTCTTCAATGGTTTGAGCTAAGAGGTAGCCTCCTATACCTGTAGCTTGTGCAGGTTGAGGTGTAAATGGTCCTGTTATTGCACCTAAGATTTCTTCTGCGGTAGTAGGTGGAGGTGATGGTATGGTGAAGGTGACTTCATGAATTGTCTCGTTTCCTGCGTTGTCTACAATTCTAATATATACTGTGTATGTACCTGGTTGTCCACCTACAAAAGTATTAAGGTTCATATTTGAAGAATATGTCTCCCATGGGCCAGTATCACTCATTCCAACCTCTATTGATTTAACTCCTGAGATTCCTCCGTCTGCTCGTATGTCCTGTAAAATTCCATTGATTAGAGAAAGTAGAGTTACGGTAGGGTTGGTTTCATCATATGTAATTTCATATATGTAGGCACTTTCTTCAACATTTCCTGCAATATCTGTAGCAGATGCTTTAATGTCATATGTTCCTTCTTGGTCTGGGGTCCAACTGTAGTCCCAATTGAATGGAGAATCATCTGCAGGGTTATTAATGAATGGAGATGTTCCAATAGGTGTCCAAGGATCTTCGGAATCAGAAACTCTGTAGTAGAGATCTACATGACTTACTCCATTTTCATCTGTAGATATTCCTTCTATGAAGATTGCCTCATTGGTATATGTGTAACTTTGTTCTCCCTGTATTTCAGTTACGGGAGGGGTGTTGTCTACGATTAATTGTTCTGCAAGATTCCTATAACCAGAATAATTGTCGAGTTTATCTCTAGCAGCTACAGTTATAAATATCTGATCTGTATCCCACGTCTCTGGAACTGTGTATTCAGCTTTGTATATCCCTGAACCTTGGTGTTTCATTCCAATACTGGTTGGTGATGGTCTACTTGAGTAAGTACTGTTAAAGCTAAAATCAGTGGATACAGCTTTTACACCACCATAATCATCTGTAACTGTTGCTGTTATAATTAAAATGTCACCCTTTTTAATTTGAGTAGCAGGGTTTCCATCCTTTTCTATGGATATGTTAGAAACAGTTGGAGGGGTGTTGTCTACGCTAACTCCTACCCAATGTACAGAGCCACTATCTTTATTATCTGCTAAGTCTTTTGCTTCTAATTTAATAGTATATATTCCATCTGCAACATTTTTAGTATTCCATTCAAAGGAAGGTGTTACTATTGGTCCAGAGTTTTTAACAATATTAGGACCTGCAACTCTTTTACCATTTGAATCATGGATTACGAACCAGTAGTGTGAGAGGTTAAAATCTTCAACAATACCTTGTACTGTTTGTGTTCCTCGCACCAATTGTCCGTTTGTGTGTGAAGTAATTTCTACCATTGGTGATGTATTATCTATTATAACTTCCCAAGCCTCACTCCATTCACTCCAGTTTCCCGCTATATCTTGTGCTCTTACTCTCCACCAGAAGTGGCTGTCTGGTTGTTCAGCATTTACTTTCTTTGTCGTATTCTCTTTACCAATAAAAGTTTGCGGATATTTCAAATTACAGTAACCATCATCTTCATCTGGATCATTGTAGCAGCTGTTGTATTCATATTTAACAGCATCTTCAACACTTTCCCATTTTTGTTCAAAGTAAACGCCTTGTGTATAGAAGGGTTCTTCTGGAGAAATAAGTTCTGGTGCAAGAGGAGAAGTTCTGTCGACAGTAAATTTACAAGCATTATCATAGTTGTTGGATATTATTCTATTGCTTAGTCCCATGAGGTTATCATTTAATGAATAAGCCATTACTTGATAGGTATAAATTCCTTCATTGGTTGCTCCTGTCTTATATGTTGCAACTCCATTGTCAATACTAAACTCTACATTTGGTTTCCCATTAGCATACTCTTCGGGATCATATGGAGTCCCAGAGGCTAGCCATTTTGAACCATTCCATCTATATCCTTGGATCATGTAATATTCTGCTCCAGATAGAGTATGGAATTGTAGAATTTGTAGAGCTTTATTTCCAGGGAGGGATGTGTCATTGGTATAAACATTACACATACCCGGATCTGAAACGTCCCCGTTTATTCCACTCCCATAACCAAAACCAATATCACGCATAGCACAAGAGCCATCTATACTATACCAACCGGTCTTATAGGGTTCACATAACCATTCTTGATATGTAACGTTAGTACTTACCTTATCTCCGTGACCACTACCTTCTCCAGAGGGACCAGTTATATGACCCCACCAGTTTAGGGTGGCGTCAATGGAAATACCATCATCATATTCGTAATCATTTTGCTCATATTTTATTCCAAAAACACTGTTGCCATAAATATTATTATTAGTAATGTCATTGTTCTCCGACATAGCTAGATGATCCGCCTGATGTGGTTTATATTGAGTCCAACCACTTCTAAGCCATACACCGATGTTACTGTTCACAATAGTGTTTCCTGAAATTGTATTATTCGGGCTAGCCATAAGCTGAATACCCGCTTCTTGATTCTCGCTTACTTCATTATTAATAATTTGATTTGTCCCTGACTTCCATAAATAAATACCATCATTACCATTACGATCAATGATGTTATTAACAATACTATTATTATCACATCCCCAACCAATGTAGATACCATCACCTTCATTATCCGCAAAAGTATTGGGTCCATTGTTTAAATCTACCTCTGAACTTCCAATTACATTATTTTTTGAAAAAATAGTAGTTGTAGGTGGGTTAGTCCCTTCAAAATTATCAATTATTAAACCATAACCAAATTGACCCGACATTGAGCGTGTATTTCTAGATTCATTCAACTGAACAGTGTTGTTTGACGAACCAAGCAAACCGATGCCGGCAATATTGTTATTGTCAAGGGTGTTATTTTGAATGGTATTCCCATCTGATAGTTGTAAGCCGATTCCAACACCACCGTTATTGCTTACAATGTTATCCTCAATCGTACAATGATTAGCACCTTGAAGTACTATTGCCCCATCTTCAAGGGGCGTACTACCTGAATTAATAACTGTAAAACCAGACAACAATACATTATCAGAAACTATAGACACAACTTTACCGCTTTTTCCACCATCTATAATAGTTGTATCTTTATCCTCACCTTGAAGACTAAGTTCTTTGTCGATAACAATGTTTTCATTATAAGTACCGACGTCTACATAAATTGTATCTCCATCTTCAGCAGCATCTATTGCATCCTGTATACTACTAAAGATAACAGGTACTACTATTGGGTTCTTTCTAACAACAACAGCTTTATCAAATGTGTTATTTTCTAATAATGTCTTAGCTTCATCTGGAGAAGCAATAGCCTGTACTTGATTATTTACAAAAGAGAGATTCTTTATGTCATCTCCAGAAACTACCCCTAAGTCAACTCCTGTTTTTGTACCCCCTAAATTCATCCCTATAGGAGAACCAGTAATTAAACCTCTATTTATAGAGATATATTCTGGATTATTTGGAAGGTACTCAGACCTGTTATATATAGCAATTCCTGCGGAACCTTCTCTTGCTCCATTATCTTCTATAGTTATATCTTCTACATTGATATTTCTTACTGCAGAAAAAGATACAGCATTTCTACTTGTTTCTCTTACAGTAACATTGTTCAAAAAAGCACTTTTTACATTAATGATATCTACACCTCCAACAGTATTGCCCCACTCTTGTGCTCCAGATGAATAATAATTCCTACCCATACCTGTTACAGTAGAGTTTTCTAAAGTAAAGGAAGCGTTGTGTGCAATGTGGAAAAAGAAATTAGAAACACCGGATACTGCTTCAAAACTAAGATTTCTCATTACTAATTCTAGATTTAAATCACTTGAAGTTTGTATACCGTATCCTCCGGAGGGTCTACTAATTTTTACAATAGTTTGATTTTCTCCGGAACCTGTAATTGTTATGCTTTCTGTTATATTTAGTCCATTTGGTTCTTCATATGTCCCTGCTCCAACATAAATAGTCTCTCCACCACTAGCGGCATTAATGGCTCCTTGAATGGTATCAAAACAAGTTGTCCCTGTGGTTGATCCAAGTTTAACAGCATCACAATCTATTTGTTTAGAAGGATCATTTCCAGGACTAACCACTACAAATGTTGTAAAATGCTCCAACCCATAAATATGTATTACATCTTCATTAACTATAGCCTCTAGCTTATTATAATTCTCTCCATCCTCTGTATATACAACCTCTACATCATTACCTAATGTATTAGGAAGTGTAAGATTATATGTAAAAGAACCATTACTCATACTAGAAGTAATATCCCAACCATAATTATCAGAAGTATTTAATTTTTCTTTCTCTTCCTCTGTTAACACAACCCTCTCAATAACCAAATTTCCATCCTCTGTAACTGACGTAAACTCTATCCTTAAGTTATCATTACTAGGATAAACATACTCCTCACCCTCTATTACATTAAACACTGTATATACCCCATCCTCATAAACAAAAAGAGGCTCATCTGCCTCCTCTTCAACTTCCTCTTCTGTATCTTCTTCTAATTCTGGATTAACAATCCATTCAGGATCAGAAATACCCTCATCCAATATATCCTCGCTAGTATCTACTTCTAGCTCCTGATTCTCTGTATCAATCTCTGTCTCTACAGTAACATCCTCAGATGCATAGTCTTTCACAACAACACCCACAGCCTGTACTGAAGGTAGTAGTGTGTACAAAGAAATAAACAAGGTAACAAATACCTTGTAAAAAGGAAACCTCTTGAAAAATTTTCTCATTAAATAATAATTAATAATTTATATTAATGAGAAATCTACTAGGGGCATAGTAGTCCCCATTAGTGTGTATAACTAAAACTATATACACTTTTAATTAACTTGTCAATTATTAAGTAACAATTCTGTTACAAAAGAATTCATACAATACTGTTGATAATTCTAAAACCATCCTATACTATATTAATATGAAAAAACTAATAGCATATACAGCGATATTAGTATCTGCAGTACTATTATTTACCATATTATTAAACCAAAACACTCAACCTAGTCCTATGACAGAAGAAACGTCAGACATACCTTCTGTTATTAATGAACAAGATGATGACTTTGAAAAAACCCCCTGTATACAAATGATAGAAGACATTGTTATTGTAAACCCTCAAGAAGAGTGTCTATATATAGATATGCAATATTATTACAAACCCCCAAGTGTAATAATAACTAATAATTGTGGTTTACCTATGAGTGTAGAAGGAACTGTGTACGACGAAAGAATTGTAGAATTAAACTTTGAGGTAGGCCAATACCATTTAGAAGGACAAATAGGGGATGAAACTTTAATAATGAGCGGTTATGTTACCGAACCTGTATGCAATTAATGAAACTATATTCCTAATAACTCAGAGATTTTGTCATCCCTTTTAGTAACCACAAACACCCTATGCAACGCTCTAGTAATACCCACATAAAGAAGCTTAATATCTAACTCTGTATTACCATAATAATTACTATTTAAATCAGCAAATATTACACTATCAAACTCTAACCCCTTTGCATTCTCAACAGGAAGTACAAGTAAACCACTCTTGTAATCATTCTCCTTGTAACTAACCACTTGTCTTTCAATAATATCCTCATACTCTTTAAAAACATCATAAAGGATATTAGCATGATCCCTATCTCTACACAAAAGTGCACAAGTAACAGCACCTTTTTCAAACTGTTCTTTTATTATGTTAACTAGCTCTTTTATACCCTCTGTATTTAAGTCTTTAATATCATTGTCATATTCTAATACCCTTACCTCATCCCCATGCCTTAAAACAGCCTCTGGAAGTTTGTAAGACTTAGGGAACCTATCCTTAAATATATTATTTGCAAACTCCACAATCTCTATAGTAGTCCTGTAACATCTCTGAAGCTGGTAATACTTTGTATCTTTGTTAGTAATATCTTTTACTAACTTAATAACATCATCCCAATCTCTAATATAAAAAGGAGGAATTATGGACTGTGCTAAATCCCCAGCTATTGTAATATTTCCATTCTTAGCAACCTTAATTAATGTAGCTAATTGTACAAAACTAATATCCTGAGCCTCATCTATCATTACATAATCTCTCTCATACATTCTTGTTCCATTAATTTTAAGATGTAAATAAACCATAGCCCCTAAATCCTCCATCCTGTAATGCCTTATACCTTTATTTTGAGTCAAACCCTTCAATGTGTACTTAGCAGTTTCTTTAGAGGCTAAATCACTCTTAAAAAGATTCTTGTAAAGAGAATAAATATTACAATTTCTCTTGAAGTATGAATGAATATTTCGTTTTAAATTAACATCCGTATCATTAGTAGCATCATAGAAACCAGTATTTCCCTGTTTAAACTGTTTTTGTGCAAAAGCATACTCTGTAGCTAATTCTAACCTCTCATTTACATCAATATCTGGAAATTTCTCTTTCAATTCATAATACCTTCTTTCTATAATATCTTTTCTAGAGTAGGGGATATTACCTAAAAGCTCTTTTTCAAACTCTTCAAAATATTTTTCAAGAAGATCTAAAAACTCTAAAGAACCCTTGTACTCTTTAATATCTAGATCAGGCTTCTCTCTAGATATTGTGTACTTATCATCCCACTCTAATACAGATTTAGCCCAGAATAAATATGTTTCAGTATCTACCTTTGGTACGCCTAAATTAGGTAAAACATCTGAGACATAATCTATAAACATTTGGTTAGGAGCAATTATTAGGGAATTGTTTGTACTAATTTCCTCCTTGTACGTGTAAAAAAGATACGCTAGTCTGTGTAAAAGTATTGTTGTCTTACCACTACCTGCGACTCCCTGTATTAATATTGGTTTTTTAAGAGGGTCTCTAATTATGCTGTTTTGTAGGGCCTGAATAGTAGAGACAATATCCTGAAGCTTTTTACCTAGTCTCTCATTAAGTTGAGAGAGAAGAAACTCATCAGCTGCTACATTACCAGATTTAGCATCATAAATGCCTTGTATTCTAGCCCTAGATATTTGAAACTGCCTTTTTTGTTCTAAATCTCCCTCTCTTTCTCCTACAGGAGTATCAAAAGAAACGGTGTTAGTAGGACCACTATTTTGATAGTAAAGATTAGCAATGGGAGATCTCCAGTCGGTAATTAAAGGCACATGAGTCCTGTCATCTACAAGGGCAAATTTCCCAATGTACAAATCTAGAGATTTTTCTGTTTTTGAATAATAAGGTTTAAAACGAATTTTTCCAAAGTAGGGGGAGTCTAGAGCAATTAACTCTTTGTTTATCCTCTCTAACATCTCTTGGATTTTTACAAGCAGTTGGTTGTATATCCCCTTAGCATCGCTTCTTTCATCTAGGTCGCTTTCTGTTTGTATGAGATATATTTGTTGTTCTAACTCTTCTTCTAACTGATCTAATCTAGGAAGAAGATTTTTAACAACAGCTCTTTTTATCTTAGTAACTTTTTCTAAGTTTGGGTATTCCTCTTGTTCTAGGGAAGACAGATCTTTTAGGTCGGAAAAATCTGCAATATTATCTACATCCTTGTACAAAGGATTCAAGTACTCTTTAAACGTTTGCATAATTAATTGTGAGGCAATGAAGTTACAAACAGGAAGTATATACTAAAAACACAGAAACTTCAAACCAAGGCATTGCTTGAGTTTTTGTTTAATTAGAGAGGTTAAACTTCAAAATTATGTATTATAGGTCTTTGAGGCAAAGCCTTAAAGTTTATGGTATATTTAGTTGATATGAACAACCAATTAAAGTTGTTGCTTTACATTGTTTTTATAGTAGGGGTTCTTTTCTATCTTCAGGATAGTTTTGATTTGCTAGATATAGCTTTTGTAGATAACCAAAAGGCCAAACAAGAGCAGGAGATTGGAGATGAACAAAAGGCAGAGAGTGTTATTAAGCAGGACGAAGAGAATTATGTTGAAATATCTGTAGGGAACGGAGAGAGTATAAGGGTAGATGTAGAGATCGCTGATACACCAACATTAAGAGCTCTAGGTCTCTCTAACAGAAAATATCTAGGAGATTATAATGGTATGTTATTTATATTTGATGAAAAGGTGAATAATCCTTTTTGGATGAAGGACACTCTTATTAATCTTGATATAATATTTATAGATGAGAAAGGGTTCATAGTGGATATTAAGGAAAACAATGAGCCTTGTACAGAGGTCCATTGTCCTCAAATATTGTCATCAGAATCTTACAAGTATGTGTTAGAAGTAAAGGGAGGTTTTAGCAATATTAATGATGTACAGATTGGTCAAAATATTGTCATACATTTGGCATCTTCAAATTAAGGTGGTATAGTTCCAAGTAATTTATTTTTAATATTTATCTAATGATTAACGCTCTTGTTGACTGGTTGGTTCATACAATTGATGCTTTTGGTTATTTAGGAGTAATGTTGTCTATATTTTTAGAAAGTTTTATAGCCCTTATACCTAGTCAAATAATTTTACCCTTCTCGGGATTTGTTGCTTCCCAAGGTTCTTTAAATATTGTTTTAGTCATTCTTGCTGCAACTTTTGGAGCTTATCTAGGAACTCTTCCTTTTTACTTTGTGGGATTATGGGGGGAGGAATTTATAGAGAAGTTTTTAAAGAAGTACGGTAAGTACTTATTTATATCGCAAGAGGATTTAGATAAAGGTTATAGGGCTTTTGAAAAGTATGGTTCTGGAATTGTTTTTTTTGGGAGATTAATTCCCATAGTTAGATCTGTAATATCTTTCCCAGCAGGAGTAGCTAAAATGAAGTTTGGAATATTTTCAATCTTTACTTTTGCGGGTAGTTTAATATTTGCAACAATATTGTGTACAGCTGGGTATTTAATGGGTGAAAGCTGGCATATAGTGGCAGTATATACTGAGGAGTATGAGAGAGTGGTAATTGCTTTACTTGTAATTCTTCTCCTATTATATATTTGGAGAGGTATGAGGGGTGTTATTAAAGAAAATAAAAAAAGGGATGAGTCACAGAGGTCTAAAAAGATTGAATAAGTGATTTTCCCGTCATTTCACTAGGTTTTGTTATTCCCATAATCTGTAGCATTGTTGGAGCAACGTCTTGAAGAGATCCATAAGGTAGCGTGGAGGGAGAGATGTCTGTACCTGCTAATATGAATGGTACGGGGTTAAGGGAGTGTTCTGTTTGCATTTGTCCTGTTTCTATGTTTATCATTTCTTCTACATTTCCATGGTCTGAGGTAATAATTACCGCTCCTCCTAGGTTAGTAAACGATCTAACTAATTCATGCACACAGTAGTCTACTGTTTGTACTGCCTTAATACCTGCTTGTAAGTCACCAGTGTGTCCTACCATATCAGCATTTGCGAAATTAACTATAATAAAATCATAGAGGTTTGCCTTTATCCTCTTTTGTAAAATACTTGTAACTTCCAATGCACTCATTTCTGGTTTAAGGTTGTATGTTGCAATTCTTGAAGAAGGTACAACGGTTCTGTCTTCCTTTGAATATGTATGAGGAAACCCTCCATTAAAAAAATATGTAACATGAGGAAATTTCTCAGTCTCAGATATTCGCAATTGTCTTAAACCAACAGAATCTATAACTTTACCAAAGGGAAGTTTAATGTACTGTTTTGGAAATATGACATGGGAAGGAAACCCTTTTCTGTATTCTGTCATACTTGCAAGGTAAAGGTTGGGTATGGGTTTTCTGCTAAAGCCAATAAAGTCTTGAGAAATTAAAGCTTCGGTTAATTGAAGAGAACGATCTGGTCTGTAATTTACCATTATTACAGCATCATTAGGTTGTATGGTCGCAGAATTAATTACAGTAGGTTCTAGAAATTCATCTGTTAGTCCTCGTTGGTAGAATGTTTCTAAAGCTTTTTGGTATGTAGGAAATCTTTCTCCCATGTTTTGCTCATAAAGATAATATGCTCTTTGGGTTCTGTCCCACTTTCTATTTCTGTCCATGGCAAAATACCTACCGACAAGGGTAGAGATTCTACCCATACCTCTATCAATACAATATTTGTCCATTTCAACTAAGCAGTTAAGGGCAGCATTTGGAGCAGTATCTCTTCCATCTGTAATTGCATGAATATGTACTTGGTTAGTAAAATTCATTTTAGAAAAATAGTCAATAATAGCTTTAAAATGTCCAATATGTGAGTGCACACTACCATCACTAAGCAGACCAATTAGATGAACATTACTATTATGTTTTTGTGCATGTGTATATGCATCTCTAAGAGTATTGTTTTTATCTAGTAGACCATTCTCTATAGCTTTATTAATCCTTTGTAGATTTTGAAACACAGTAGCACCAGAACCTAAATTCAAATGCCCAACCTCACTGTTACCCTTTACATTTTTAGGAAGACCTACAGATTCTCCAGATGCTATTAAATAAGTATGGGGACATGTACTCCAGAGTCTAGAAAGATTTTCAGGATTGGCTAAAACCACAGCATTTCCTTTATCTTTTGGTGCCGCTCCAAGTCCATCTAGTATTATTAATAGTACTCTTTGTTTTATATTCATAGGCAGTTACATATACATTGTGGCATATTTTTCAATTTTATTCTATAATCACAACTGCAACCCAAGTAATATTTAAAGGAAAAACATTATGAATACCGATGTAATTAAGAAAGTTGAAGAGAGTTTTTTTAGAAAAAGACCTGATGTTAGGGTAGGAGATACCGTTAAGTTACATCTTAAGGTTAAGGAAGGAGAAAAGGAAAGAACCCAGATTTTTGAAGGGGTAGTAATCTCTATTAAGGGGTCAGGTCTTAGTAAGAATCTTGTTGCTAGAAAAATATCTTACGGTGTAGGTGTAGAAAAAATAGTTCCTTTACATGCACCAGCGTTAGAAAAGATAGAGGTTGTTAAAAGGGGTACTGTTAGAAGATCTAAGCTTTACTACTTAAGAGAAAGAGTTGGTAAGAGAGCATTAAAAACAGGAGAGACAGTTAATGTGTATTTTACTGATGAAGAAGAGGTTGGTGTAGAGGTACCAGTAACTGGAGGTGTCCAGATAGCAGTAGAAGAAGATATTGAAGAGGGTGAAATAACAAAAGAGGCTGTAACAGACTCTACCGAGGAAGTAAAAGAAGAGGAAAAGGTTGAAGAAGAGAAAGAGAGTTAGCACATTTTATTAGAACTAATGCAGGAGTAGTTCAATTGGTTAGAATATCTGTTTTCCAAACAGAGGGTTGCGGGTTCGAGTCCCGTCTCCTGCTCCACAACTTGGTGTTACGCCAAAATTTCAGAATCAGGCTACTAATTATCCACAATTTGTAATATAATCAGTGTATGAAAAACGTTGATGTTCCTTTATGGGACAAAGGAGATGATACAGATGACTTTTCAAAGGGAGGTGCTAATACCCCCTCTTTTCCAATGAGAAAACCTACTACTAAGAAATCTCCCCTAATTAGTAAATTGTATAAATTAGTCCTAGGTAGGCAACCATCCTCTAGAGAAATGGCTTACTACAAATACAGCTCTGCTGAAAAGGAAGACATTATTAAAAAGTTACTAGAAAGTGATGAGCATAAAGACATTTTAGAAAAAGCTGAGAAATATCCAGAACTTAAAGAAAAAAACTCTAAATTAGAATCAACTGTACTTAAACTTAAGTCCAGAACAAAAGACAGAGCAAATGAATACACAGAGCTTAAAAGACTCTTAGATGAAAAGAACGAAATAATAATCAACCTAAGAGTAGATAAGAATGTTCCATACCTGTCAGACGAAAAAATATTAAAAGAAAATGACGTACATTACAGCATATCTAGAACTGCAGAAATAGAAAAAAACATACAAAAAGAGGAAACCTTTTGGGATAGAATTAGTTATTTATTATTCGGAAAGAAATGAACACAAAACTATTTGCACAAAGATTAAAAAAGGCAAGAGAAGAAATGGGATATTCTCAAAAAATGTTGGGAGTAAGAGTAGGCTTGTCTGACAAGTCAATTAGTATGTATGAAAAGGGAACAGTATATCCACCAGTAACAAATCTTCTTAAGATAGCAAAAGAGTTACATAAGGATATAGGATATTTTCTTGAAGATTAGGCAGATAAACGATAATTATTTATTATTACCAATCAGGAGGGGTTAACCACTTCTTGGCTTTCTGAGTGTATTTTTTAACTATTTTGATAGTTAATATTACGAGGACTACAAATGCTAACCCTATCAATACAAATCTTAATATATTTAATATTTGGTAATGTGAACTTACAGGTTGTAAAACCATAGCACTATCAAATACAAGATTATCCTTAATTGAGTTTGTATAGTTGGTATCGTGTTGCCAGGATATAACAGAAATTGAAAAATCATAAGAACCTGACCTTAATGGTTTAATTTTCCCTTCAAATGTATATGTTTGGTCACTCTCTAGCGCTACAAATTCAGCATGTTTTGGATTTGCTTGTAAAGTAGTAGGAGTATTCCACAAAATTTGTGTTCTAGGAGAATCAATATGGGGAGTCACAGTCAATATATATGGAACATATTTACCAAAAGGAGTTTGAGGTTTTCTTTCAAGAGTAAGATCAAAATACCTGTTTTTAGTACTTCTAGTATTTTCATCAACAACCCCCTCTTGGGTTTCAGTTTCTAATTCAGTTTCCTCTGATACTAACTCTGTTTCTTCAGATATTAATTCTGTTTGTGCATTTAAAAAAGAAGGTAATAGTAGGGAAGAAGAGAATAGGGTACTTAAAATTGTAAAAATTAAACAAACCTTTTTCATTGTAATATTTTTATTATACTTGATTTATATACTCTATACCCTTTTTGAGCTTCATCTTTAGAAATAGAATAATCATCATGAACAACCTTATTTCTTAATTTATGTGTTTCCCAGAGAATATTATACTCTCTTTTTCTAAACAGCTTGTCAGCCATTTTAAGATTCTCTCCACAAGGAAGCTCATTATTAAAGTAAAGCTGTAGGGATTTGGACAGTATATTGTCTAATTTGATAACAGCATCTCTCCTAACGGCTAATTCATCACTATGTAAGAATTTTTCAAGAGTAAGTACTTCTTTTATGAATTTTTCTCTTTTTCTTCTGTCTATCTTTCTACTATTTACGGAAACCATTATAAAGAGAACCAAGATAAGGAGAAGTATTGTAATTGAAAAAATTAATGAATTATCCATTTTGTTTCCTTTTAATTAAAATTTTTCTAACTGTTAGTACTAAAAAGTATATCAGAAAAATAAATACACCAAAAATTAATACAGAGAGAGCTTTGGAAAGAAGTGAAAGGTATAAAGGAGTTATTTCTTCTAACTTTGTCTCAAGTGTTTCATTTTTTTTATAAGTATTAAGATTACTATACTGTATATTTACAAAAATATTACTAGAATTAATTTCTTCATAAGGAATATTAAATTGAATTGTATTATTTTGTTTTGGAAGTACAATTGTAGATTGTAAATTGTTAACAGGGTCTAAATAGCTTAAAATATTCTCAATATTAGATTTAGAAATATTATATTCATTAATAGCAATGTTGCCGCTATTTGAAATATGAATATATCCCTTCACAAATTTATCTGTGATCTTGTAACCCTTAAAGGAAAGATTAGAGTTAACCTCAAATTTAGGAGTAATATCTTTTTCAGTTTCAGACCTTACTACAAAATCTATCTCCTGAAAGAATGAGATCTTAGGAGCTACTGCTGATTTACCTCTTCTTAAAATTACAAGATGATCTAGGAAGGGACTACCAAAGAGATTTTTTTCAAAATATTCCTCTAAAAATGGGTCTGCTGTTACCCATTTGTTTGTATTAGTATCTAAATATTCTACCCAGTGATGATAAAAGCCATCTGAAGTATAACCTGTTATATTAGAAATATAACCAACTACTAATCTACTAGGGACGTTGTATCCTCTAAGTAAAGCTATGTAAAAATCAGCGTAATCAATACTACTGGCTTTATTGGGTGAGTCCGTAAGAGTATTTGCACCTAAACGAGGTTGTACACCTATTCCTAGAGGTACTTCTTTATCAAGATTTAATCTGTCAATGACATATTGATATATATATTTATAAAAAAGTTCTTTCTCATTTTTCTCTAAGCCTTCTACATCATCAAAACTGTTTTCAATATTAAGACCTTTTTTTATGAGAAAGGTGTTAATCCTTCTAAATTCAGTATTATTATTAATTGACCAGTAACCTGTTTTTTGAGTTAAAAAAGATCGAATAGTACCGTCATATCCTAAACTTTCTGTTTTCTGTATATATCCAGAAATATTACAGTCAATGGTCTGTTCTGGTTCTACAATATATTTAAAAATATAGTTACCATCCTCATCCTTTAAGGCTGTATTTGGTAGTGGAGAAATTTCTTCCCATATCACTGTTTGTGTAGGTGTGTCTGTGGGTACATATAATTCAAAGGTTTGGTTTTCATGTCCAAGAGTGTTTGAGAAAACTTTGTTTATATTAAATCCATAGAGTAGTTTTTCTCCAAACAGAAGAGAGATTCTAGAATAGGTAGGTTTGTTAATTAATGCCTCAAAATTCTCTCCTACCACTCTAATATTTTGTACAGGGTCAGATGTCCATAATGGTTCCCCTAACTCTTTTGGATACCTAATTAAAACAGAATTGGTAGTAGTATCATATACCTGTGAAGTAAGATTGTAGGTTGAATCTTCTCCGCGAGGGGTATTGTAGGAGAGTAAAACTTGCAATGGGTTATCTGGTCTTACTACAGAGTTATTTAAATTAATTAATATTTCAGTAGAGGAGCCTCTATTAAAGGTTGTACATTCTAAAGTTTCTCTTGTTTCAAAATTAGTGCATTCAACTCTTAATTGTTCCAAGTCTATGGTTGCAGTATAGTAGGAGATAACCCTAGGAGAGTCACTTTGAATATGCATAATAACATTGGTTTTTACACTATCTTGAGTTAATGTGTGCTCAAAATTTGTAGATATTTGGAAATTATCTGTAGCTAGAAGAGGGTTAATGGTTAAAAGAGAAAAAAGTGATAATAATAAAACAAGAATAATGGAAAAAAGTCCTAGTAAACTATATTTGAACAGAATCTTCTTTAAATAACCAGTCAAATTTTTCATATTTCCTCATTATTTGTTTAATAATAGGTGTCTTTGGTGTTATACCATACTCATTTCTCACACTGTCCCAATCTATTTTTTCTAGTTTACTAATCATTTTGTAACTAGGGTTACGGACAGTTTCTTGTTTGGCATTCTTTCTAATAATATAATAGGCTAAACCGTTTCTTTCATCAAGGGCTACCTTTGGTTTTGCATTAACGTTATGGTATTCTACGAATACTAGGTTGAAGTTTTGTCTTGTATTGACAACAACAATATCATATCCAGAAGGAACTATTATTTTGTCTTTTTTCTTTACATTTATCTTAATAACACGATTTTTTCTTACACCACTATACTTTTGTAGTAAAACTGTAGCTCCACCGTATACGAAATCAAAAATTCTAGGGTACTTTTCAGACTTAGTTGCTCTTGTTTTTACATACTCTATACCAGCAAGGTTAGGTTGGAGTGTATAAAAATTAACCTTAATACCCTTATCTTTGTAAATATTGTTGTTATCTAATTCTTTGTATTTGGTATAAAAAATGTCAGGACAATTTAATTCCTTATTTAGAAGTTGAGTCCTAATATCATCAATAGTAATGTCTTTTTTACTTTTAAAGGAAAAATCCTTTACTAATAGCTCTTCTCCATCATATATTACTGGGAAACCGGAGCTACTCTTCAGGTCTATTCTAGCCATAAGAGCTATTATACCACATTAACCCTATTCTCTAGAGAAGGATTTTAGTAATTCTGAGAGTACAAAAGCGAAAATAATGTAGAAAAGTAATGCAATTAAAGGTGTTAATGGTAGGGTAAAATTATTAACCTGAAGAGAAGTTGCAACTATTCCCTCAAAAGGTTCTACAAACATAGAGCTTGTTCTTAATACCCAGCTTGCAAATGCATTCTGAGTGCTTGCATTTATTACTAAAAGAATAATTCTTGTTAAAACAAGAGCTTCTATTAAAATTACTACAAAGTATGCGAGGCGTATTATTAGTTTTAACATTTTTAAAGACTTTCTAGATTATTTACGTAATATTCTAACTCATTCATAAAACGATTTACACCATTTGCCCAAAGGTGAAGTCCTGTAGCTCCACAAGGAGGACAGTATGTACTCTCTATGTCGTATGGTGTAAGGTCAGTCCCATACCCTAAAGCCATCCTCTCTGTTATATGTATAATTGCTTCATCCCAATTTTCAAATTGGCTCCATCCTCTCTCATCAGCATTTCTTCCTCTCCAGCCCCAACCATTATGTGAGCCTCTAGGGATTAGATTTCCAAATGCAGATTCTACTCCAGATATTGCAACTATTAATCTCCAATCCAGACCGTGACGATCTGCTTCAACTATGAATAATTCAGCATGTTGTACCATTGGAGATTGGTAGTCATGTAAAAATTTACTCATAGCTAATATTCTAGGATCTAGGGTAAAAAACTTTGTTTTACTTGTAATTGAGGAAGGAGCCTGTGAAGAAGAAAGATTATATTCTCCTGCATAAACATGCATATCAAATATTGGAGTAAGAGAATTTACTTTAACAACAGAGCTTTTTCTAACTAAAGAAGATATATTATCTGTTAAAACAGCTTCCACCTTTGGAGATAAAAAGAAAATATATAGACCAAATAATAGTAGTACAAAAGCAACTCTAATAATATTGGAGTTAACTATTCTATTTACTACAGAATGATTTGACTTTTTAGGCATGTTTTCTGGCATAATAGTTTAGTATATCAAATTGGGGCAACATTTGTATGTTTACACATCTACATTTACATACGGAATACTCATTGTTGGACGCAACTATAAGAATTCCTGAGTTAATAGGAAAACTAGAAGAGTCTGGGATGAAATCATGTGCGCTAACAGACCATGGCAATATGTATGGTACGTACAAATTTCAAAGTTTAATGAAAGCTAAGGGTTTAAAACCAATTATAGGGGCAGAAATATATATTGCTCCTAGAAGTATGGATAAAAAAGAGTTTGGAATAGACAATGAATATTTTCATTTAGTTGTACTTGCTAAGAACCTGGAGGGTTATAAAAACCTTATGAAAATTATTTCCATTGCACATATGGAAGGTTTCTATTACAGACCTAGAATAGATATAGAAACACTTGCTAAATATACAGAAGGAATAATTGCTCTTTCTGCTTGTTTAGCAGGTCCAATCAGTCAACCTATATTAAACAACGACTATCCTGAAGCTCTAGAAAGAGCAAAGGAATACAAGAAATTATTTAAAGATAATTTCTATATTGAACTTCAGAGAAATGGAATGGAGGAACAAGAAATTGTTAATGAAGGTTTAATTAAAGTAGCTAAAGAATTAGACCTTTCATTAGTAGCTACTTGCGACTCTCACTACCTAAACAAAGAGGATGCAGAAATCCAAGAAATTCTTTGGTGTATAAGTGATGGTTACACCATAAATGATCCTGAAAGAAGAAGGATGCCCACTAATGAATTTTATGTAAAAACTCCAGAAGAGATGGAGAAGTTGTTTGAAGATATTCCAGAGGCTATTGAGAACACTCAGAAGATAGCAGAAAGAATAGAAGAGTATGACATTACCTTTGGTAGAGTACAAATACCTTTCCCAGATCTTCCTAAAGACAAAACTGCCAAAGATTATTTAAAAGAACTTACATACGAGGGGCTTGAAAATAGATATGGAGGAGCAACTAAAGAACTCAAAGAAAGAGCTGATTACGAACTTAAAATAATTCATGACAAAGGTTACGATGACTACTTCCTCGTTGTTAGAGATATTATAAAATTCTGCAAAGACAATGACATTGTAGTTGGTATGAGAGGTTCAGGATGTGGTTCTGTAATAGCGTATGCAACAGAAATTACTGACATAGAGCCAATATCTTGGGAGCTTTACTTTGAGAGATTTCTTAATCCTGAAAGACCTAGCCCTCCAGATTTTGACATAGATATTGCAGATAAAAGAAGAGATGAGGTTATGAACTACACAATAGAAAAGTATGGAATAGAGAATGTAAAACAAATAGGAACATTCAGTAAACTACAAACCAGACAAGCAATTAGAGATGTTGCAAGGGTAATAGATGTAGATTTAGAAATAGCAGATGAGCTTTCTAAAATGGTTGAGATAGTTTTTGGTAAAACTAAAGGCATAGACTATATGCTAGAGCATAACCCTGAATTTGCCCAAATAATTAGATCTACAGATAAAACAAGACATTTAGCAGAGGTTGTAAGAAAAGTTTCAGGGCTCTGTAGAGGAGTCTCTACTCATGCGTGTGGTGTAATCATTACTCCAAATCCAGTAGTAGATTACGTTCCAATACAAAGAGATGCTCATGGAGAAGGTATAGGGATGAGTCAATACGAAATGTCAGATATAGAATCTGTAGGTTTAATGAAGTTTGACTTTCTAGGACTTAGAAACCTACATATCATTGGATCTGCCCTTAAAAAGATCGAAGAAGGAAAGGGTGTGAAAATAGACTTAGTAACCATAGACCCAAATGACGAAAAGGCATACAAACTTATTAAATCTGGACATACTGTAGGCCTTTTTCAATTAGAAAGTGAAGGTATGAAAAGAACAATTCGAATGCTAGAACCCGAAACTATGGAGGACATATCATACATTCTAGCTGCATATAGACCTGGTCCTATGCAATTCATTTCAGATTATGCTGATGTTAAAAAGGGAAAACAAAAACCAGACTACATAATAAAGGACTTAGAACCTATACTTTCGGTTACCAACGGAGTTATTTCTTACCAAGAGCAGGTTATGAAGATAGCCCAGGTAGTAGCAGGATACTCTCTAGGAGCTGCAGACATTCTAAGAAGGGCAATGGGAAAGAAGAAATTAGACGTAATGAAAGCAGAAAAGCCAGCCTTTGTTCAGGGAGGTGTAAAAAAAGGACATAAGAAAGAAGATATGGAAGAAATATGGGAAAAACTTCTTCAGTTTGCCAATTACGGTTTTAATAAAGCACACAGTGCATCCTATGCCACTATAGCCTATTGGACAGCATATCTTAAAGCCAATTATCCATTAGAATATATGGCTGCTCTCTTAGAAGGGGATCTTGACAAATTCGACAGAGTAATTTTAGACCTAGGAGAGTGTGAAAGATTAGGAATAGAGGTATTACCTCCTGACATTAATAAAAGCGACTTTTACTTTAACGTAGAAGACGAAAGAAGCATTAGGTTTGGTTTAGGTGGTATCAAAAATGTAGGCAACGAACTAGTTAAAGATGTTGTAAAGGAAAGAGAAGAAAATGGAAAATATTTACACCTAGATGATTTTGTGCACAGAGTTTTTGACAAGGTAAATAAAAAAGCCATAGAGTATCTCATTATGGCAGGCACAATGGATGCCTTTGGAGATAGAGGAGCACTACTTGACATAGTAGGCGACATATACGAAAGAGCAAAATCAACAAGAAAAACAGAAGAGATGGGTCAGATAGACATCTTTGCTATGAATAATTCTATGAATGGAAATGGTGATAAAAAACAAACAATAGAAAAAACTTCCCTTCCCTCAGACATAAAAGCGGAAACACCTCAAATACTACAATGGGAGAAAGAACTCCTAGGCCTTTATTTCTCTAGTCATCCTTTAGACAACCTACGGGAGTTTTTCGAAAAAAGAAATGCAATTAATTTAACAGAAGCATTAGAAGACAAAAAGAACAACGATCTTTTAGTATTAGGAGTAATGGTAACTAAAGTTAGAAAAATTACCACCAAAAAAGGGGATGTAATGGCATTTTTAACAATAGAGGACAAAACTGCTAAAACAGAAGCCGTGGTATTTCCCAGAACATATAAGGAAATTAAAGATGCTTTAGCAGAGAATAAACCTATGCTAATTGCAGGAAGAATAAATGTAAGAGATGGCCAAAAAAGCATAATAGTTCAAAAAGCTAAATATGTAGATGAAAAAAAACACTCTTCTAAATTTGACGGAATAACATTTAGAATTACCCCATTACATACAGAAGAAGAAATTGCTTCTCTAAAGGAATATATTAAAAATTCTGAAGGAAATATTCCTGTTAAGATTATCGTTAATGATGGAGAGACCAATAATACAGTTATTCTAAATAAAACAATAGCAAACAATCAACAAACAAAAAAATGGCTAAAGAAGTTTTAAAAACAGTATAGTAGAGCTGGTATAATCCATATATGAACAATTCTCTTAAAATCAAAATAGACCTTCTTCCCCAAGGTCCTGGAATTTACAAATTTTTAAACCAAGAAGGAAAAATACTTTACATTGGTAAAGCTACTAACCTTAGAAACAGGGTTAAGTCTTACTTCTCTAGTGACCTCTACGACAGACCACGTATTAAGCAAATGATTCCATTGATATTTGATGTAGAAATTGTACAAACAAACAATGAAATAGAATCATTAGTTTTAGAATCTGTATTAATTAAAAAACATCAACCTTTTTACAATTCCGACAAGAAAGATGACAAGTCATACGTTTGGATATACATCTCTACCAAAGATAAATTCCCTACTGTAAAAATTGTTAGAAAAATAAATAACAAAGAATTTAAAAATGGACAACTCTTTGGACCATATCCCAATAGTTCTGCAACAAAAAGAATCTTTACATATCTAAGAAAAACTTACCCTTTTTGTACTTGTAAAAAAGAAAATAGTAAAGAATGTCTTTACTTTCATTTAGGACTATGTCCAGGACCCCACCAAGGTCACATCACCCAAGAAGATTACAGAAAGAATATTAACGAGATTATTAAGTTTCTAAAGGGTAGAAAAAGGGGACAAATAAAGGAAATGGAAAAGAGTATGTATGAATATTCTAAAAGAAAGGATTTCGAAAAAGCAGCTCAATTAAGAGACAGAATAAATGATTTAAAATACCTAGGACAAAGAATTGACCTTCTACCAGATGATACAGAACAAACATACAAAGAAAGAAGAGAGAGGGTTTTAATAGAAGAGTTTAACGATCTTAGAACCGAATTAGGTTTTAAAAAACTCAATAGAATAGAATGCTATGACATATCTAACATTCAAGGAAAACAGTCCTACGGTTCTATGGTAGTTGCCGTAGATGGAGAAATAAGAAGGGATCAATATAGAATATTTAAAGTAGATGACATAAAAGAAGTAAATGATCCTGCTATGCTAAGGAGGGTTCTAGAGAGAAGATTTGATAAAAAAAATAAAGATAAAAACTCTGCAATTCCAGATCTTCTTTTAATAGATGGAGGCAAAACACAACTCTCTGTACTGCTCCCATTAGTAGAAAGTACAATACCCAGTGGCACACACCTACTTGGTATATCTAAAGGAAAGAGGTTAAAAAGAAAAGGGAGTAAACAGACAGATGAATTTTGGCTAGTTGTTAACAGTAATGACAAAAAACAAACACATACAATCAAGAGAGTTGACATTACAAACAACTCAATACTAATAGACCTTAGAGATGAGGCTCACAGATTTGCCATTCTTCATCATAGAAAAGCAAGAATTAGAGATTCAAAAACATCTCAATTAAGTAAGATACCTGGAGTAGGGGATAAAAGAAGAAAATTATTACTTATACATTTTAAAAATATACAGAATATTAAAGAAGCAAAGGTAGATGAAATAAACGAAGTAATAAAAAATAAAAAGGTATCATCTCGTATACATGAGTATTTCAACAACGACGAGAATAGAACTCAGACTCAGGGTTAAATTTAATCTCTTCGCATCCCCTGTGGCTCCATGTTAGAAAATACATATTCGAAGAAAGGGTTGTCTGTACTATTTGAATGAATGACATACACAACTTTATCATACGGATTTTGTACAACCATAACATCATGAATCTCTCCATTTTTACTAATAATTCCCTTCAGACTTGTACCATAAGTTGTATGTGTAAGGGTAGTATTCGTGATTCCCCAATTTCCTCCTTCTTGGCTCTCTTGTTCATCTCTCTTATTAAGTATATCTACATACTCTCTTAGGTAATTATCAAGAACTCCACCTATTGCTCCAACAGGAGTAACGGTTACAGACTCTGTAGTACCAATCTTTCTAAATTCAACTAACCTCAAATTATCGTAATCGGAAGTTCTATAAGAAATAATATATTCCTTCGGAATTTTTATTACCCAAGGATAATCTGGAAGAAGCTCCTGTAACTCCTGAGTACCTAGTAACAAATCTCTCTCTATCTCTCTTTCAACTCTCTCCCTCAATCCTGTAACCGCCTGCTCTGTACTAATTAATTCATACCAGACATCATTAAATTTGGAATATATTCTTAGCCCACTATTATCCTTTACCCAATACTCTCCCTGCTTCATCTCCTCGGAACCTACCTCAACAGACAAGACATGTTCCCAACCCAAACCAGGGAGGATTTTTGCATAATACTCATATGCTTGCAATACAGTTTTGTTTAAAGGTAGTCTGTATGCAGAATTACCAGAGCCAATAAAATTAGCAACAGACACAGAATTAATATTATTCTGAAAAATGAACTGTGAACCAGGATAGGTAGGCACCTCTTCTAAACCAATCACATATTCTATTTCCAAATCCTCCCTGTCTCCCTTCCCTCTCATGTTAATAATAAATAGGGTAGAGATATAGAGTAGGGCAATGAATATTAAAGGAAGAATAATGTAAAAGAATAGATAAGAGATATTAAAACTTTTTCTTCTTCTAGGAGAACTTTTTTTACTGGAACTCTTAAAAAAAGAAGTTTTTTTTCTTCTTTTTTCAACAGTTACGGAAGATTTTTTCTGGGGCATATATACTTTGCCTTTTAGATCTGACTGTTTTTTTCTTTTCTTTCCCCCTTTGTTTTTTTTGAATATGGGCATATGTAATTATATACTACAATATATTCTTTTTATTTAACACTTACATGTAGTATAATT